>JAGTVD010000580.1 GCA_018224505.1 Desulfatitalea sp.
GTGGATCTCCAGATGAAGCGTTACAATGTGCCGTGCATCGCTTTTGTGAACAAATGCGATCGCAGCGGCGCCAACCCTTTCCGGGTGATCGAGCAGCTCAAAACCAAGCTCGCTCACAACGCCGTGGCCATGCAGATTCCCATCGGTCTCGAGGCCGACCATCAGGGGCTGGTGGACCTGGTCCACATGAAGGCGATGTATTTTCGCGGCGACAACGGCGAGATCATTGAAACGGAGGAAATCCCCGCCGAACTGCGGGAGATGGCCGACGACTACCGTGAACGACTCATCGATGCCGCCACCATGTTCTCCGACGAACTGACCGAGGCGGTGCTGGGGGAAACGCCGGTGACACCGGAGATGTTGCTCGGCGCCGTGCGTACCGGCGTCCTGAAACGTCAGTTGACCCCCGTATTCATGGGTTCGGCCTATAAGAACAAGGGTGTGCAACCCCTGCTGGACGCAGTGGTGGCACTGCTGCCCAGTCCGGCGGACGTGGTCAATGAAGCCTTGGACTTGAATGCGGCCGAAGCGGCGGTGAGATTGCAGCCCGACGATTCGTTGCCGACCGTGGCCCTGGCCTTCAAACTGGAAGACGGCCAGTATGGCCAGTTGACCTACATTCGCGTTTACCAGGGCAAGCTTGAGAAGGGCGGTACGATCATCAACGTGCGCACCGGAAAGAAACTGAAAATCGGCCGCCTGGTGCGCATGCATGCCGACCAGATGGAGGATATCCCCGCCTTGGCCAGTGGCGCCATCGGCGCCATGTTCGGCGTGGACTGCGCCTCGGGGGACACCTTTGTGTCGCCGGGGGTCACCCTGACCATGACCTCCATGTATGTGCCCGAACCGGTGATATCCCTGGCCATTGCACCCAAGGACCACAAATCGGAAATCAACATGTCCAAGGCGTTGAACCGGTTTACCAAAGAGGACCCGACCTTTAAAACCCATGTCAACGACGAGACCGGTGAAACCATCATATCGGGCATGGGCGAACTGCACCTGGATGTCTACATCGAGCGCATGCGACGCGAATACAGTGCCATCGTGAACACCGGGGCGCCCCAGGTCGCTTATCGTGAAACCATCACCCAACGCGCCGATTTTGACTACACCCATAAAAAACAAACCGGTGGATCCGGGCAATATGGCCGCGTCGCCGGTTATATCGAGCCTTACAGCGAGGCCGATTTCATGTTCGACAACCAGGTGACCGGCGGATCGGTGCCCACCCAGTATATCGCCGCCTGCGAAAAGGGATTCCGGGGCTGTATGGCCAAGGGACCCAAGCTGGAGTTCCCCTTGACCGGCATTCTGGTGGCGCTCGACGATGGCGCCTCCCACAGCGTCGACTCATCCGATATGGCCTTCCAGGCGGCTGCCCGGGGCGCTTTCCTGGAAGCCTACCCGAAAGCCAAACCGATCATCCAGGAACCGATCATGAAGGTGGTGGTGGAGACCCCCGCGGAGTATCAAGGATCGGTGATGGGTTCTCTCAACCAGCGCCGCGGCATGATCCTGGGCGCCCAGGACGAAGGGGTGATGTGCACCATCGAATCCAATGTACCCCTGGCGGAAATGTTCGGCTATGCCACCGTATTGCGCTCCCTGACCCAGGGCAAGGCCCAGTTCACGATGGAATTCGCCACCTACAAACAAGTACCCCAATCCATTGCCGAAGAGATCACTAAAAAAGTAATGGAAAAGAAACAGAAAGTGGCTTGACGGAAAGCCCTTTTGATGCTGATTTTGGATTCGGATGCGGCCCCGAAAGGCCGCCGTGCCCGCACCCTGCGATGGCGCGCTCCTGTCATATCGGGCGTTCCGGCCAGTCGTGTGATTCACCTCAAAGAAAGGAACCTGATGATGTTGACCAAAGACCTCATCCTGCGCAATCCACTGCGTCTGCTGGGACATGAAAACGAAGATATCATCGGGCCGGGCCAATTTGGCGCTGTTCTGGCCCGGGCGGGCGTCGGCAAAACCGCCCTGATCGTCCAGATTGCCCTCAACACCATGTTGCGGGGCAAAAATGTTCTCCATATCAGCCTCAACGACCCTGTGGGCAAGGTCAACATCTGGTATCAGGAGGTCGTCAGCCGCCTGGCCCAGCAGTATCAGGTGCCTGATATGCAACGGCTGTGGGACACCGTGTTGCCCCATCGTTTGATTATGACCTTTCAGGTGGAAGGTTTCAGTGTCCCCAAACTGCAGGAACGTCTCACCGATCTGACGTCGCAGAACATCTTTCAACCCCACATGATCATCATCGATGGTCAACCCTTCGACCCGGAAGCGCACCCCCTGCTCGAAGCGTTGAAAGCGTTGGCCGAACAGCTCGCCCTGCCGGTCTGGTTTACCGTCACCACCCATCGGCATGAAGAGCCGGCCACAGACGGCCTGCCGGTTCAAATTGCTCCGGTACAGACGCTGTTCGATGTCGCCATTGCCCTGCAACCCAAAGGCGAGACCATTTTCATCGAAGCCCTTAAAGGCTGTACACTGCCGGAAACCCAACCGCCGCTGGTGTTCGACCCGGCCACCATGCTCATTCGCACCCAGGCCTGATCGAACGTCCGCAAGGATTCCTGTTTATGGCGACACAGGGAAAAACGATAGAGATGCTGGACATGGTCGCGCTCGATCTGAGGGCCCAACCGTGTACAGTCGCTGGCGATGGCGGTGGCGCGCCGACGCGCGTGGCATTCATTTTCGGTCTTGGCACCATGGGTACCACACCTTTTGAAAACCTGCTGTTCGGCAAGGCGCCCGGTGATGTGCTGTCCCTGCGCATCGACGCCGCTCACGCCCCCCATCTTTTCGGGCACCTTCAATGCACCGTGCTGCAAGCATTGCCACAGGTGCCGCCATTCGATCTTCAAGTGACGGTCCGGTCCGTGGAAAAGGCGGACAACCGCGAAGTGGTCAAGGCCATGGCCCGGATGGGGGGCTGTGGTGGGGATTGCGGTTGCGGGTGCGGCGGATGAAAAGGAAAACCTCGTGCTGCAGTGTTTTGGAAACCTTCACCTTGTAATCCAACCCCACTTCACCCAGCGCCACGCAACGGGATAGATGCGACCGGATCTGGGTCGCCGCGACCTCTTCGGCCGCCAGGGACCAGGGATGATAACCGATGGCCGGCCAGACCTGACCTGGAAAGCGCTGGCCCAACACGAGCGTCCTGGATTGGTCGTCTGATCCATGCCCACCGCCACCACTTGCTCCACACCGCTTTGGCGTGCCTCCCGCAGCGCTGCATCGACATTTTCCACTTCGCTTAAATGGGCATGCGCGTCTATCAGGTCCCTGGTCATCGCTTACGCCATCCCTCATTTCCATACCTGCCAGCGCTTCCTTCGTAAGACTGAAACCGCCTTTGAGTCAATGCAATATTGATTTATTGACGGTCCTTGCCTATAAGTATCTTGAAAAGCAAAAAAATTGCAGTGGGAGTGAAGCATGTACCGTGACAACTACATCAAAGCCCTTCGATCGGAATTGCTGGAAATGGTGGCTGAACAACTCACCCCCGTGGCTTTGCGCTACGGCTACAGTGATGTTCCGCTGGAAACCACCATCAAATGGCGGCCCCAGGTGCTGGTACTTGGCAGCTATTCATCCGGAAAGTCGACCCTGATCAACGACTTTCTGGGTTTCAAGGTCCAGGCCACCGGCCAAGCCCCCACGGATGATTCCTTCACGGTGATCACTTACGACGACAGCCTGCCCTCCGACGCCCCGCTCCAAGTGACTGAAAAGCGGGACGGCAAGTTTCTGCTCAACGATTCGGAATATCCGTTCGAATCCCTTAAAAAACACGGCCAGCGCTTTGCCGCTCATTTTCGCCTGAAAAAAGTCAATGCGCCTTTTCTGAAACACCTGGCCATCATCGATACGCCCGGAATGCTCGACAGCATCACCGAGCGCGACCGGGGCTATAACTACCAGGATGTGATCGGCGACCTGGCCCAGATCGCCGACCTGGTATTGGTGCTCTTCGATCCCCACAAAGCCGGTACCGTTCGCGAAATCCACACCAGTTTACGAGAGACGCTGCCGGCGCGCACCTTCGAGGACCGTGTGCTGTTCGTCCTCAACCGCATCGACGAGTGTTCCTCCATGATCGACCTGCTCCGCGTCTATGGCACCCTGTGCTGGAACCTGTCCCAGATCACCGGCCGCAAAGACATCCCCATGATTCATCTCACCTACTCGAACCAGGAAGCCGAAGCCCAAAACCAGAACAGGGACATCAGCTACCTGCGTTATTTGGAAAACCAGCGCGAAGAGCTCAAAAAAGCGGTCTTGCACGCCCCGCACTACCGCCTGGACAACCTTGCTTCATTTGTGGAAACCCATGGCCAGCGCCTCGCGCACTTGCTGGAAGCATTGATCGCCTATCGCAATGCAGCGCGCTCGTTCGCCGTCAAATCGTTTTTTGCCTCCCTGTTATACGCCACGCTGGTCGGAGCCGCCGGGTTTGCCCTGACGTTCATCATCCCCCCGCTGGTGGCCACGGACATGACCCTCAAGGCAGCCGTGGCCGGCACCGCCGCCCTGGCTTTCCTCGGTTTGTGGCTGATGGTGCTGCGCCATCTGTTTTTCGGTCGTTTTCATCGCAAAATACTCAAGAAGATCGATGGGCTCACATCCCTGTTCAATCAAACCCGCCGGGACAGCTGGGATGCCATAAGCGGCCATGTGCTGGCTTATCTGAAGAACACGGGCGGCAAGTTCTCCTTGAGGGAGGTGCGGCGCGAACATGGGCAGATCGCCGAACTCGCCGAACGGGGTTCCAAAGAGATCCGTGAGGCGCTCAGGGAACTGGAGAACCTTTCGGATGACGAGGCCTCCCAGCTGGGCTTGACCCGTTTAAAAATCACCAGCGACGCCTCCGCCCAAGACCCACCCGACCCGCAGGCGCAGTCATGACACCGGCCCCGCCAGCCGGAAAGAACACCGCCGATGCGAGCGCCCAAACGGAACGACGACGCGAAGCCTTGGCCCTGATCCGCAGCCGACGCACCATGGTCCTGGCCACGGGCACGGCGGCGACACCATGGGCGGCGCCGGTCTATTATGCTTACAGCCCCAGAGGGTTTTACTTCTTCTCGAGCCCCGATGCCCGACACATCATCCAGGCCCTGGCCACGGGAACGGCGGCGGCGGCGATCTTCTCCGACAGCGATCAGTGGGAGGAAATCCAGGGCGTGCAAATAAGCGGCAGCGTGCGCGTAGTGGATCAACCCCTGGAGCAAATCGAAGCCGGCGCCCGTTTTGTGGCCAAGTTTCCCTTTGCCCGGACCTTCCTGCGCTCCGGTGCAAACAAGGGCGGCAGCGCCCCTCAACTGGGCGACAAAGTGCGCCTCTACGTGCTGACCCCGGACGAGGTCTTTTATGTCAACAATCGTCTGGGGTTCGGGCTGCGCCTGCCCATTGAACTGCACTCAACCCCGTAAAACGTCAGCAAGGAGCCAGCCATGACCGCACCACCGAAAAACGACGATGCGATTCTGGACCGCCCCGAGGTATGCCAAGCCATCTTTCACCCGCGCAGGGAGTGGGGCGACCCCGTCGTCACGGACAAAGACCACCTGATCCCCGTGGCCCCGGACGTGAAGATCGGGGCCCGGTTTCACATGGCATCGCCATCGGCGGCCAACATTCTTTTTTTCCATGGCAACGGCGAAATCGTGTCGGATTATGAGGAGCTGGGGCCGCTGTACAACCGCGTCGGCATCAATTTCATGGTGGCGGATTACCGCGGCTATGGCCGCTCGGGCGGCACCCCCACCGTCAGCGCCATGCTGGCCGACAGCCACCGGATTCTCGACTATGCCCGGACCTGGCTCGCCGACAACGGCCACAACGGCCCCCTGGTGGTGATGGGCCGCTCTTTGGGAAGCGCACCGGCCCTGGAGCTGGCCGCCGCCCATGGAGACACCATTGCCGGGCTGATCATCGAAAGCGGCTTCGCCATGGCCACCCCCCTGTTGCGATTGCTGGGGGTCGACACGAACCGCATCGGTTTTACGGAAGGCAAGGGATTCGGCAACCTTGACAAGGTGGCACATTATACGGGCCCGACCCTGATCATCCATGCCGAACATGATCACATCATCCCCTTCACGGACGGGCAGGCCCTCTTCGAGGCCAGCGCGGCCGACCGGAAGCGTCTGGTGCGCATCGATGGCGCCAACCACAACGACATCTTCTACGTGGGCATGGCGACCTACATGCAGGCCATAGCGGATTTCATGCAAGCCATCGGCAAAGGCGCCTGACGCGTCATGTCGTGCGTCCGATCATTCCGGCACCGTCAGGTAATCCTTTGACAGATGCACATAAACCATGGCCTCGCGGACATTGATGGCCAGCCGCTCCTCCCCGTA
>JAGTVD010000581.1 GCA_018224505.1 Desulfatitalea sp.
GCTATTTTGACCGGCTGTTGGCGGAAATGAGCGAATAAGGAGTGAAAAAGCACGTTTGAAACGAATCCCCAAACTGGAGATAAAAGAGCGCCACCGTCGCCTTCTGGCGATGATCAAGGAGAACAAAGGGCGTCTCATCGCTGCTGGTGCGTGCAGTTTAATGATCGCCGGTGCCACCACGGTCATGGGCTACTTGATTAAACCGGTGATCGACGAGATTTTCGTCAACAAGGACACCACCGGCCTGATGCTGTTTCCGCTGCTGGTAATCGTGGTGTTTCTGATCAAGGGCCTTGGCCGCTACGGCCAGGAGTATTTCATGAGCTACGTGGGCGAGGATATCATCCGCCGTCTGCGCAACCAGCTCTACGACCGCATTCAGGACCTGCCGCTGGCCTTTTTCCAGAAAGCCCAGACCGGGGTGCTGATGTCCCGCATCACCAATGATGTGAACATCCTCAAAGCAATGGTCTCCACCGCCGTTACCGCCACGCTGCGGGACACCTCCTCGATCCTCGGGTTGACCGTGGTGATTTTCTATTTAAACTGGCGCATGGCCCTCATCGCCTTCATTGTGCTGCCCGTAGCCTTCTTTCCGGTTTTCGAGCTCGGGCGGCGGGTACGGCGGGTGAGCACCGGCTGCCAGGAGGCCATGGGGGAGCTGAATGCCTTTCTGTACGAGACCCTGTCCGGCAACAAGATCGTCAAGGCGTTCGGTATGGAGTCCCACGAAAAGCAGCGTTTCTTCGCCAAGACCCATCGCCTGTTTAATTTGGAGATCAAAGGGGTGATTATTCGGGCGCTTTCCTCGCCGATCATGGAATTTGTCGGCGGACTGGGCATCGCCTTCGTCATCTGGTACGGCGGTTGGGAGGTGATCCAGGAAAAGACCACCCCGGGGACGTTTATCAGCTTTCTGACCTGTGTGATGCTGCTCTATGACCCCGTGAAAAAATTGAGCCATCTGAACAATGCCATCCAGCAGGGATTGGCCGCCGCCGACCGGGTCTATGATGTAATCGAGACGCCCGCCGATATCCACGATCCCATCCAGCCGGTGCCGATACGCAGTGGTCCCCACACCGTGGCATTTGATCGGGTCCATTTCAGCTATGATGAAAACCCGGTGCTCCAGGGAATCGATCTTACGGTAAACCATGGCCAAGTGCTGGCCCTGGTGGGAATGAGCGGTGGTGGAAAGACCACCCTGGTCAACTTGATCCCGCGCTTTTTCGATGTCACCTCAGGCCGGATCACCATTGACGGTGTGGATATCCGCGATTATAGCGTGGCTGCGCTGCGGAGCGAGATCGCCGTGGTGACCCAGGAACCGATTCTTTTCAATGAGAGCGTGCGGTACAATATCGCCTATGGCAACCCCGCAGCCAGTGAAGCCGACATCGTCGCGGCGGCCAAAGCCGCCTATGCCAATGATTTCATTTCAGGATTCCCCAAAGGGTATGACACCCTCATCGGTGAATTGGGCGGGCGGTTGTCAGGGGGTGAAAAGCAACGGATCTGTATCGCCCGGGCGCTGCTCAAAGACGCGCCTATTCTGGTGCTGGACGAGGCCACATCCTCCCTGGACACCGAGGCCGAGGCCCTGGTACAGAAAGCGCTGGACAATCTGATGCAAGGCCGCACCACCTTTGTCATCGCCCATCGGTTGTCCACAGTGGCTAAGGCTGACCATATCGTGGTGCTGGTGGCGGGCCGTATTGTCGAACAGGGCACCCACGATACCCTTTTGGCCAGGCACGGGGAGTATGCCAAACTGTATGCGATGCAGTACGCCCCGAGCAAAGGGCTGCCACTGCCCTGAAGCGTTCGTTCAACCAGTAAGTGCAGATAGCCTTTCCCTGAGGTATTTCTCGAAGCCGGCGCCCTTCTCCATAAAGACCATCCGGATTCCGATCACCACCAAATCCAAAGGCCAGGTTTCATGGTGCGCAATGCGGACGTAATCCTTTTCCGTTGTCACCATTACCTCGGCCTCCACTTCTGCTGCCTGGCGGAAGATCTGTGATAGTTCAACTTCTGAGAAAGCATGGTGGTCGGCAAATTCGGCATGTCCTGCCACGGTGCAACCCGCCTGCTGCAATGATTCCCGAAAATCGCGATTGCGGGCTATACCCGAAAAGGCAAAAACGGTGCGACCCGCGACCCATTCCATGCCGACGCCATCCAAACCGACCGGCGCACCGGGCAGCGCACCCTTTTCACCGGCCACAACGCGACACACAAATGGATCGTGGCGTGTGCGAAACACCGGTTTTTCAGATGTGAATGCCTGCGGCAGGGCCATGCCGGCGGTGCCGCAGGGACGGTCACAACGGGTGAGCACCAAAGCGTCGGCGCGTCCGAGGGCGGACGCGGGCTCACGGAGCATACCCCTGGGCAGCATCCAGCCATTTCCCAACGGGTGGCAATGATCGAGAAGAACCAGGTCCATGTCCCGTACCAGGCGCAAATGCTGGAATGCGTCGTCACACACAATGACCCGTGGCTGAAAACGGCGGATTGCCAGCATCCCGGTCGCCACTCGATCCCGACCCACCACCACCGGCACCCCCTCCAGTCGCAGGGCCATCATCACCGGTTCATCTCCGGCCGCAGCGGGGCTCAATTGGATCTTCCGCCCGTCGCTGACAACGGCAACGCTGTGCTCCAGGGCACCTTTGTAACCCCGGCTGATCACGGCCACCGGGTAGCCCAACCGGCGTACCCCTTCGGCCACAAACATGGTCATGGGCGTCTTACCGGTACCTCCGGCAGTCAGATTACCGACGGCAATCACGATACACGGCAACCGTCGACGCTTCAGCCAACCCCGTTCATAGAGCCGGACCCGAAGCCGCATCAGCGCCCCGTAAGCTACGGCGGCCGGGGTCAAGGCAGCGCGGGTGAGGGGCCACCGGCCGCGGTCATGCCCTTCGACGATGGCCCGAACACGCGTTTCGATCAACTGGCGCAGGTGAATCACAGCTCTCTCCCGGTTGGAATGGTCGATTATCCTATGGGCCCTGCCATTCAAAGTCAACTTGAACCCCGTTGCGTTCCAGGGTGATCGCATGTAAATTAATGCATGATACATTTACTGGGCAGCTGATCCGTCAGCTTTTTTTGCACGGTAGGCGGTGCTCCTGGTTGAACGCGGACATCAACCTTGACACAACTTCTTAAATAGGTTACCAAATCCCGCTACACCATTCGGTGAGAAGATTTCGCATTCACGAGACAACGGGTGCGGTGTTTCCCGTGGGAACATCGAA
>JAGTVD010000582.1 GCA_018224505.1 Desulfatitalea sp.
ACCTTGCGCCAACCGGTGGATCGCTTCTTCGATGAGGTGATGGTCATGGCCGAGGATCCGGCCCAGCGCGCCAACCGTCTGGCGCTTTTACAGGCCATCGCGGCCTTGTTCGGCCGCATTGCCGATTTTTCCAAAATAGCCACTTGATTTCAATCTACAAAGAGGAGCGGGACCCATGCCTTACGATCCCAATAAAGACGAAACCGTGAAACAATGGCACTGCGAGGAGACCGGCCTGGTGGTCTCCATCCAGCGGTATGACGGCGGCGAAGCCAAGGTACAGATCGGACCCCGCCTGCTGCGCCGCAAGGATGGCGGCCAACGGGCTCCCGCCAAGGCCGGCCGGTTGACCATCGAGGATCTGATGTGGTTGTATGACATCATCGATGAGGTCAAAGAGGAGTTGAGCGGATTAGCCGGTCCGCAGTAGAGCGCTATGGCCGACATAGATATCGATCGACTCGTCGCACAACTGGAGGCATACAACACCGCCTACCGCAGCGGTGCCCCGTTGGTGGAAGATGCCACCTATGACCGCCTGGTCGAACGGCTGCGCGCGTTGGATCCGCAACACCCTTTTGTTCAGTCGGTTGAGCCGGAGAAGTTCACCGGCCGCACCCAGGTGCGGCATCCCTTGCCCATGCTCTCCACCGAGAAAGCCTATACCGAAGATCAGTTGGCGCGCTTTGTCCAGCGTGTGGAAAAGGAGGCCAGTGCCATTGGCCTGGCCGAGGTACAGTTCGAAGCGACGCCCAAGCTGGATGGACTGGCCGGCCGGGACGACGGAGAAGTGCTGGCCAGCCGGGGCAATGGCCTGGTCGGATTCGATATCAGCAATGCATGGGCCAAGGGCGTTGTCCCGGTGGGCGGACGCGGGCAGGGGCTGGGTGAGATCACGGTGGTGCAGTCCTACTTCGATGCCCATCTGGCCGAATTGTTCGAACACCCGCGCAACATGGTGGTGGGCGTCATTTCATCGGACACCCTGAACCCCCATGCCCGCCAGGCCTTGGAAGCAGGCATGGTGCGCTTCGTACCCTACAACCAATTGCCCCGTTGGCAGGGGCCGGCCGCCGAACTGCTGGCGCAGATCGAAACCATATCCCGGCAGCTGGCCGCCCAGACCGACTACCCCATGGACGGCGTGGTGGTTTCGGCATGCGAAGCCGCGCTTCGGGAGCGAATGGGCGCCACCAGCCACCACTACCGATGGCAGATCGCCGTCAAACGCAAAGGCGACACCGCTGTGACGACGGTGGAGAACATTCAGTGGCAGGTGGGCCGCACCGGCAACGTGACACCGGTGCTGGAGGTGGCTCCCGTGGCACTGTCCGGCGCCACCATTCGGCGGGTGACCGCTCACCATGCGGGCATGGTTGAAAAGCTGCGTATCGGACCAGGGGCGCGCATCGAAGTGATTCGCAGCGGCGAAGTGATTCCCAAACTGGAAAGGGTATTGACGCCATCGCAGCAGGTGGCACTGCCCGAAAACTGCCCCTCCTGCGGTTCTGCCCTGACATTCCTGAAGTCCGATGACCAAGATAAGGAACTGTTTCTCAAATGCCACAACCCGGCATGCCCCGCCCAGATCGAGCAAAGCATCAGCCACTGGTTTCGCATCCTGGGCAATGCCGATTGGTTCGGTATCAAAACCATTCGGCGGATCGTGGCAGGCGGATATGACAGCCTGGAAAAGATCTATGACATGACCGAGGGAGATTTTGTCGCCCTCGGGTTCGGGCCGGTGCAGTCAAGGAATTTGGCGGAAGCATTGCGCCTCAGCCGGACTCAGCCGGTGGAGGATTGGCGGTTTCTAGCGGCCTTGGGCATAGCCGACCTGGGGGTGGGGGACAGCCGCAAATTGTTGCAGCACATCCCCATCGAGGCGCTCAACGATTTTGATCAGGCGTCCATCGAAAAGATTCATGGGTTTGGAGAAAAAACCAGCAAACGGATCGTCGACGGCCTTGGGCAGATCCGCGGCACACTGACCCATCTGCTCGCGTTGGGGTTCCAGCTGGAGCGCACGGTACTGCTTTCCGAGAGTGTCCCGACGACCAGTCCCATCGCCGGTAAGAATCTGGTTTTTACCGGCAAGATGGTTCACGGCAACCGCGAGCAGATGCAGGGCGAGGCGCGCCGATTGGGTGCCAATGTCCAGACCGCGGTCAGCGGCACCACCGATTTTCTGATCTGCGGTGAGAAGGTGGGCGCCACCAAGCGCAACAAGGCCGAAGCTTTGGGGGTGCGCATTCTGTCCGAGGCGGATTATTTACAGATGATCGCAGAGCGCCGCGAAGGTGAATAATCGGGATGACAAGGAAGGGGTTTATAAAATGACCGATGTTAGCGCCCATGTCATTGTCAGTGGGCGGGTGCAGGGGGTTTTCTTCCGTGAAGAGACCCGCCGCGCCGCCGAACGGCTTGGGGTCACGGGGTGGGTTCGCAATCGGACCGATGGTACGGTTGAGGCGGTGTTTCAGGGGTCAGAGGCTGCCGTAAACGAAGCGATTGCCTGGTGCCGTCAAGGTTCTCCCATGTCCAAGGTCGCTGATGTAAAAGTCACCTGGCAGGATGCGAGCGACGATGCGAGTGGTTTCGTAATACGGCGGACGGCATAATCATTGCGGCAATCAGAACAAGCACAGGATGCTTGACCCATTTTTGCCATGGGCCCTGAAAAAGCAAAGGCGGCCCGGCGTTGAACGCCGCAACCGCCTTTGCTCTGGCAGCTTGAAGATCTAAATCATTTCTTTGAGCTTTTTGCCGGGCCGGAACTTGACTACATTGCCCGCCTTGATTTTGATGGCTTCACCGGTTTGCGGATTGCGGCCCTTTCTGGCTTTGCGGCGCAACTTGGCGAATGTGCCGAAACCCACCAGTGTGACCTTGCCGTCTTTTTTCTTGAGGGCCTTGGTCACTGAGTCCACGAAGGAGTTCAGCGCAGCCGTGGCAGCGGTTTTGGAGATACCCGCTTCGGTTGCCATCTTTTCTACCAGTTCAGCTTTTGTCATGGCTCTGTTCCCCCCTTGGTTTGTGTGATTGCCAACCAGTCGTTTCTCCTTTGCCACATACAGCAGCCTTGCAGCGCATGTCAATACAAAAATCCTTGTGCGGCAAAGGTTTTTTCGGAGCAGACGGCCACGATCGGCTTGCCGCAGGGGTTTAGAAGAGTGCGTCGACGAATTGGCCGGGTTCAAAGGGCTGCAAGTCGTCGATCCCTTCGCCGACCCCGATAAAATGCAACGGCAACTGCAATTGCTGGCAGATGCTGATGACGATGCCCCCTTTGGCGGTCCCGTCCAGCTTGGTCAATGCCAGTCCGGTGATGCCAAGCGATTCATTGAACAGCTTGGCTTGGGCGAGGGCGTTTTGGCCGGTGGTGGCGTCGAGCACCAGCAATATCTCATGCGGCGCGCCTGGCAGTTTCTTGCCGATGGTGCGCTGGATCTTCTTGATCTCCTCCATCAGGTTGACTTTGGTGTGCAAACGGCCGGCAGTGTCGACATAGACCGTGTCGATGCCCCTGGCCAGGGCGGCTTCGATGCCGTCATAGGCCACAGCCGCGGGATCGGCATTCTCCTTGTGACGGACTAGATCAGCGCCCGCCCGTTGGGCCCAGATCGCCAACTGTTCGCACGCGGCGGCCCTGAAGGTGTCGGCGGCGGCAATCAATACTTTATGGCCTTCTCGGACCTGTCTGGCGGCCAGCTTGCCGATGGTGGTGGTTTTGCCGACACCATTGACGCCCACCACCATCACCACATGGGGCCTTGATACAGGGGCTGTCTGCGACGCCGCACCCTCGGGGAGCGCCAGTAAATTGAGTATTTCCTGTTTGAGGAGTTGCTTCAGCCCTTCGGCCGATTTGATTTTAGAGGCTTTGCGGGAGATGGCGGCCATCAGGTCCATAGCCGTTTGTACGCCGATATCCGAGGTGATCAACAGCTCTTCTATCTCTTCGAGCATGTCGTCATCCATTTGGCTTTTGCCGCTGAACAACTTGTCGATGTCGGTGGTCAGAATTTCCCTTGTTTTGGTAAGCCCGCGTTTCAAACGGGCAAAGAGGCCTTTGCCGGAAGCACTGTCCGGCGGCGGTACCGCCGCGGGGCCGGGGTCCGTCGGTGATGCCGTCTCCTCGGGTCGAGGATCGACGGCCGTTTCCATGGGTGCTGTCTCCATCTCCCCGGCTTCAGGCCGCGCATCCTCG
>JAGTVD010000583.1 GCA_018224505.1 Desulfatitalea sp.
CCTTTGCCGACCTGATGAGCCTGCTGCTTTGCTTTTTTGTGCTGCTGCTATCCTTCTCGGAAATCGACCGTCAAAAATACAAGCAGGTGGCCGGTTCAATGCTCAATGCCTTTGGCGTGCAGCGCAAGGAGCGGGTGATGGAGATGCCCAAAGGGATGAAGATCATCGCCCAGGATTTTGATCAGCAGATCATCGAAACCCGCATCCGGGAGGATCTTGGCAGGGAGATCGACGAAATGCTCTCCACGGAGTTGGATGCCTTCAACGAGCAGGTCGACCTGCAAGTCAGCGAGAATGAAATCATCATTCGCCTGATGGGTGAAAGCACCTTTGATTCGGGTCGGGACGAAATCCGTGAACAGCTCAAACCCCTGCTCAAAAGCCTGGCAATCGTACTGTCCAAGGAGCCGGGGGACATCATCGTGGCCGGTCACACCGACAACGTGCCCATCCGCGGTGGTGGCGCCCACCGCACCAATTTGAGATTATCCATCGCCCGGGCGGCCGCCGTGGCCGAATACATGCTAACCAACTCCGACATGGACCCACGCCGGGTATCCACCATGGGCTTTGGCGAATACCGCCCCATGGAAACCAACTCTACGGAAAAAGGGCGCGAGAAAAACCGGCGGGTGGAGATTATCCTGAGCAACATACCTAAAGTGCGGAATAAATGACAGGCAATGGGGAAAAACAAGGAGGATGTGTCAAAGAAATGAATTCTACCGAATGGGCGATTGAACGTCGAACAACCCAAAACCCACCAACTGACGCCTAACCAACAACCACTTCACCGATCAACCAGCCGCCCAACCGAACAACCGCCTGCCCAGCCGCCCGTCCTACTTCAAGAAATCAATCAAACTGGGCTGAATCATCTTCGCGGACGTCGCCAGGGTGGTCTCGTAGGCGGTCTGGTGCAGCTGCCAATCCACAATGGCCGCGGCCATATCGGTGTCTTCGGTTCTGGACAGCAAGTCCTGGGCATTGACCAGAAAGTGCTTGTTGTGGCTCTGGGTGGCCTCCATCCGCTTGTGTTGGCCGGCATTGACCGCCCGTACGGTGTTGAGGTTTTCGATAACACTTGTCAACAGCGGCAGTTGGTCAGAAATTTGCGCGGCATCGCCACTGCGGAGGTGGGTTTCCAAATCCTGCAGGACGCCGAACACATCTTCCGCGCCCTGGAAAATCGCCAATCCATCCGAGATAATACCGAGTTGCAGACCATCACCGATCATGTACTCTTTGGTACCGTTGTCGCCCTGATAGGTATAGCCGGTGCCGGGATCTTCAAATGGGGCCGTGTGAACGCTGTGTCCGGAGAACAGATGGTTGCCATTGTGCTTGGAGTTGGCCAACTGCACCACCTGATCCCGTATATTGACCACCTGGTCGGCCAGCATGTTGCGCATATTGGGGTCCGGATCGCCGGCGATATCCTTAGCTTGCATCAAAAAATCGGTGACCGCCCCGAGAATGTTCTCCACATTGTCGATGTGCACCTTGCCATTCTCGATATTGCGGTTGTACTGCTCCAGGCTGTTGATGGCTTTGCGGTACCCGAGTACCTGTCCCATGCCGACGGGATCGTCCGACGGACGGTTGATCCGTTTGCCGCTGGCGATCTTTTCCTGGGCATCGAGCAGTTGCCGGGTGTGTTGGAGAAGGTAGCCCTTGATATTGGATGCCATCATGGCATTACTGATTCGCACGATTCACTCCTTTGCGGCTGTGAGCGCTTTAACGCACCATCCCGATGAGGGTCTGCATCAACTCGTCCGTGGTGGTGATCAATTTGGCCGCCGCGTTGTAGGCATGCTGAAACTTGACCAGGTTGACCATCTCCTCGTCCAGGGAAACGCCGGACACCTCTTCGCGGTAATTGCTCAAATGCTTCATCATGGCGGTCTGGTGGCCGCTGTTCAACCCTGCCCGGCGGGTGTCATTGCCCACATCCCCCACCAGGGCGGTGTAGTAGTCGTCAAAGGTGCTTGCGTTGCCGGACATGGTGAGACTGTTCTGCAGGTTGGCGATGTCAATGGCATTGCTGTTGTCGCCGGGGGCGTCTACCATGCCAGCCGCGGCGATCAGGTTGACATCGGCGACAATTGCGCTGTTGACGCTGATGTCGAAAGCATCCACACCGGTAAAAAAGTTGGTATTGGTGTCACCGTCCAACCCCCACCCGGCGCTGTGCACCGTATTTACCGCATCGATCATCGTCACGGCCAGCTCATTCAAACGTCCCAGGTAATCGTTGATCACCCCATCCCGGGCTTCGATCCACCCTTTGAGCTCACCCGATTGAATGCGATCGGTAATGTCGTGGGTATTGCCGCTGCTGTCCTTCCAGTAGACATCCTGCATGCCTCCGTTGTCCTGGGTGACCAGATCCCAGGTGAAGGTGCTTTCCACCAGTGGCTTGCCGCCGCCCACCATGATGGTGATGTTGCCGTCGCCATCTTCGAAACTGTCCGTATCGATCAGCTTGGAAAGTTCGAGTACCATGGCATCTCGCTGATCGCGATAGTCGTTGGCGTTGTGCCCGGTGACCTCCACCTGCGTGATCTTGCGGTTCAGGTCGGCAATCTGCTTCGCCATCTGGTTGACATCCGCCACCACATGGTTGACGCTGACATTGATATCTTTCTGGGCGTTTGAGATGTTGTTGCTCAGTTGATTGAAGGTGGCGGAGAGGTACTGGCCGGCCGATAGCATGCTGGCGCGTTCCACGTGCCCCGACGGGTTGTTGGCCAGATCCTGCCAGGCATTCCAGAACCCGCTCATGGCCGTGCTCAAACCGTAGCCGCTCACTTCGTCGAACAGCACCTCGATCTTTTCCAGCGCCGTCTTCTGGGCTTCCCAGCGCCCCAGGTTTTCATTCTCGTTGTTGAGTTGGGACTGGATGAACTGATCGTAAAACCGCTGAATTTTCTGCTGAGCATGCACACCGGTGCTCATGGTGGTGCCGAGAACACGGATCGGTGCGCTTTGCTCCATGTTCAGCCGTTGGCGGGAATACCCCGGTGTATTGACATTGGCGATGTTGTTGCCGGTGATGTCGATGGCTTTCTGCTGCGTCAGCAAGGCATTGCGACCGATCTGCAACAGTCCGGTGATGTTAGGCATACATCCCCCTTCCCGACAGCAACCGCCCGCCTTGCAGCGCTTCATTGCGCATGTTGCCGGATTGGCCATACACCTCGGTGGCGCCCATCCAGTGCTGGAAGAAACCCAATGTGTTCTGCACCACCCGCAGGCAATGATCGATCAGGGTGCGGCATTCTGCGTTGGCGGTGTGCACCTTTTCCAACAGGATGTTCAGATCTCCATGCAACTGTTGCAGCTGCGCGCGGTGAGCGCCGCCGACCCGGTCCGCCAGGGTCGACAGGTGCATCTGGCCGAAGGGCAAGCCCATGCCCTTGGCCAACTGTTGCAGCAACCGGGTTCGCTGCTGTTCATGGCGTTCGATTTGGGCCACCAACACCTGCTTTGCCTCGCCGGCCATAGCAATGGCCTGGAGATCCGCCACGATGGCGGCCTGCTTCTCCTGCTCGACCACCTCCAACAAGCGGCTGTAAGCGTTGTGGGTGTGATCCAAAACCACGATCAGCTGTTCGACCCATTGTTCCATGGCATTATCCCGCGTATTGCATGATTAAACCCGGATATCGATGGATTGCAGCACCATGTTGTTTTCCATCGACTCCTTGAGCATGGCCGTGGCCACCTGTTCAGCCGCCACATTGTAAGCCCCCTGGTCCACTTCCATCTTGACCTGGGACACCTTTTCCTCGCGTACGGCCGGCATCGCCTTGGCGGCCTGGGAGGCTTGTTGCAGCTCCCGCGCCCGATCCGACACGTTGACCCGGTCCACTTCCGGGTTCTGCCGCGCTCCGGGCGGCTCGTACGGGGCTGCCGCCGCGCGCTGTCCCTGCATTTTTTGCAGATAGGCACTGAGTTCCACAGTGCTGTTGTTGCCATCAATTTTCATACAGGACCTCCTTTTTCTGCCTTGTCCGACCAGGCCGTCGACCCTTCTGTCATCGAAGCGGCGTCGAGCCGTCCCGGGACTTGATCGCCCCGGATTCCGGGCGGCCGTCAATAAACCGCTTGCAGATGGTATCGGCACTCTTAAGGACAGACTTTAGGGCCTGCATACAATTATGTTCGGTTTTTAAGCAGGCCCTTGGCGCACATGCAAAATTATGGGTCCTGCTGACCGCCCGCTTCGCCCCGTTCAATCAATTGACGGTAGAGCACCGCCGCCAACCCCATGCCGCGATGGCGAGAGATGGATTGGGCCATCTCGCCGTCCAGCATGGAGGTGTACATCTCTTCGGCCCGCCCGCCGCTGAAAAGGTCACCTTCCGGCACGGTACGGCGCATCTGCTGCATCAGGTGCTGGACGAACAGCGACTCGAAATCCTGGCAAGCGCGCTCCAGCCGTTGGGATCGATCCGTTGCGGCGGCCGGCTTCCCGGCCGCCTCCCGGACGATACCAGGTGCGGGATATACCATTGGACCTTGGGAGGGACCTTGGATGGGGCCTGGCATCAGATCACCTCCAGTTCAGCCTGCAAAGCGCCAGCGGCTTTGATAGCTTGAAAAATTGCAATCAGGTCCCGCGGCGAAACCCCGAGGGCATTGAGCGCATTGACCACTTCGCCGATGCTGGTGCCCTGGGGCAGCAACACCAGCTGATTTTCGCCCTCGCCAATGGACACCTCGGTATCGGGCAGCAATACGGTCTCGCCTTCGGAAAACGGCAGGGGTTGGGAAGCGTACGTGTTCTCCTTGATGATGATGCTCAAGTTGCCATGGGCAATGGCAATGGTGGCAATACGGACATTCTCGCCCATCACCACCGTTCCGGTGCGTTCGTTGATCACCACCCGGGCGGTGACGTCCGGCGTCACTTCAAGGCTTTCAATCATCGCCACCAGTTCCACCAGATTCCCGATATAGGCCGCCGGTACCTGCAGATCGATGGTGCCGGCGTCCGCCGATGAAGCAATGGGGTCGAAAAACAGACCATTGATGGCATCGGTGACCCGCGTGACGGTGGTAAAATCAGGCCGCTGCAAACTCAATGTCAGCGATGTGCGCAGATTGAAATCGGCATGGATGTCGCGTTCCACCAGAGCGCCGCCGATCAGGCGGCCAACGGTGGGGAAATTCTTTTGAATGCTGGC
The DNA here is from genome assembly GCA_018224505.1 of Desulfatitalea sp. Classification (GTDB taxonomy): domain Bacteria; phylum Desulfobacterota; class Desulfobacteria; order Desulfobacterales; family Desulfosarcinaceae; genus Desulfatitalea. The sequence goes on from JAGTVD010000583.1 coordinate 5,196, forward strand.
ACCGGCGCCGCTGGCCTGAAAACCGCCGGTATTGACCGGTCCCTGGGCCACGGCATACACATCCCCATTGCCCGCCCGCAAAGGCGTGAGCAGCAAGGTGCCGCCCTGCAGGTTCTGGGCGTCGCCGATGGAACTGACCAGGGCATCGATGCGCCCGCCGGCCCTCGCAAACGGCGGCAGATCGGCCGTCACCATAACCGCTGCCACATTCTTGACCTTTACATCCTTGGCATCCACGGTAATCCCCATGTTCTCCAACATACTGACCATGGATTGAACGGTAAAGGTCGAGCGGTTGCCGTCTCCGGTCCCATCCAGCCCCACCACCAGCCCATACCCCACCAGTTGGTTGTTACGCACCCCCTGGATATTGGCGATGTCCTTGATGCGCACACTCGGCGCCGCGGAAGCCGCCACCCCCATCACCACAAACAGCAAGAACGCTGCCAACCACCCGGCTTTGATTCTGGTCAGGCTGTCTATCTGTCCCATCGGTTGTCCTCACACGCCTTAGTTTCCAACGTTATGGCCCAGCCACTTAAAACTTGACACCTCTTCCCCGCCCCCCACATCAAAACGGCCAAACCTTATCCAACACGCGCACCAACCAGCCGGGCTTCTGGCGGTCGTTGACCACGCCCGTGCCGCTGTAAGAAATGCGCGCGTCGGCCACATAGGTGGATTGGATCACGTTATCCGCGGATATATCCCGCGGGCGTACCATGCCGGTCAGGGTGATCAACTGGTTCTCATGATTGACCCGCACTTCGCGGTTGCCTTCGATGATCAAGTTGCCATTGGGCAGCACGTCCACCACGCTGGCCGTCAGGTAGGCCGTCAGGTCGCCGCTGCGCTGTGTGGCGCCGCCACCTTCGAAATCGCTGCCGATATTGCCGCTGATCTTTCCGAAGGGATTGAAAAAGGGCGAGTCGGCCGAATAGCGTTTCTCACCCCCGAAAAAGCTGTCGAGGCCGGCCGAGAGACTCGTTGAACGGTCGGTTTTGGTCGTGGCCTTGTTGGTGGCGCTGGAGCTTTCCACGATGCGGATGGTCACAATGTCCCCCACCCGGCGTGCTTTGGCGTTGGTGAACATCGCCCCCAACGCGCCCCGATCATCCCACAACGAGCCGTCCGAAGGGCCGCTTGGCCGGGACCGCACCACCGTCTCTGCCACGGGTGGCGTCACCGGCAGCGGGGCCGGCGGAGCGACCGCCTGACCACCGGACCCGGCACAGCCCCAGATCATTCCCGATAACAGCAACCCGGCCATCCACATTCCGGCGAGCGATCCAGCGACCGGAGCGACCCCCCTGCCCTTGCCTGCACGCGTCTTTATATGCATCTTCATAGAAACCCCTTCAACCTTCATTGCAACATCACCCGCACCGTCTGCCCATTCACCACTTCGGCATGGATGTTCTGCCGCGAGCGGGCATTCATCACCCGGATCATCTCCCCGACCCCCCCGCTGTCCTGGGCAACTGCCTGGGTCGTGATACGCAGGGTGTCGCTTTCGGCCACCACCTGCACCACATCGCCGCGGCGGATAACCGGCGGAAGATCCATCTGGTCGCTGCGCAGCACGCTGTTGACGGCAATGGGCCGGTTGGCGCGCCGACCGACTGCCTGCCCCATGTCCAATATGGCGCTGGTGGGAACCCGGGCCATATTCATGCGCTCGATTTTCACATCTTCGGCGGTAATGGGTTGGTTGCGCCCCAGCGGCTTGGCCGCCAACAGCACATCCTGCCACACCTCGATATAAGTCGGCACACTGGCCCGCTGGACGGTCTGCCCGTCGACCAGGATCTGAACCCGGAACGGAACGGCGCCCACCCACGCCACATGTTTGGGGGCGGTGACCCGAAAGGCGACCTCGCCCGGCGGCACGCGATGGGATTGATTGTACTGGATGGGCCGAATCGTCATCTGCTCGGCGCTCCACGGTGCGTATTTCTGAATATGGTCGCGCACCACCGCTGCAATCCGCTCCGGCGATATGCTTTTATGGTTGCGCAACACCTTCACCGGACCGGCGTCCTGGATCTCGAACCGATCCGGGTCCAGGTCGTGCTGCTTGAGGCGCAGTTCCACCTGGTGGCGATGCAGCAGCAGGGATTGCCCCGGCAAGGGCGCTCGTCCCACCTCCAGGGATTGCAACTGATCGACCAGCGCCTGATCCGCACCCTCGATGGCAGCCGCCTCACCGAGGGTGATGGCATCTCCATCCACCGCGGCATTGGCATGCAGCACAATCCGAATCGGTTCCAGGGCCGCAGCGGACGACGTCAAAAGCAGGACGCTCATCAGTGTTGTCAGAATATAATATACTAAATATTCCCTATTATATTTTTTCTCTATAATCATTTATATCATCTAACGCTTTAAGTTGTTGGCCACCTGCAACATATCATCCGCCGCCTGGATCGCCTTGCTGTTGATCTCGTAGGCGCGCTGGGCAGTGATCATATTGACCATTTCATCCACCACGCTCACGTTGGACATCTCCAGGTAGCCCTGAGCCAGGGTGCCGTATCCCTCTTCCCCGGGCTCGCCGACGATGGCATCTCCCGATGCATCGGTGAGCCGATAGAGATTGCGACCAAGGGCGTCCAACCCGGCCGGGTTGACGAAGCGCGCCAGTTCGATATTGCCGATATCCACCGGTATCTCCTGTCCGGCCTGCAACACGGAGACGGTGCCGTCGGTGCCAATGGCCACCGCGATGGTGTCGATGGGAAAGTTGATTCCCGGTTCGATCAGGTACCCATCGGGGGTCACCATGCGCCCTTCGCCGTCGATTTTGAAATTGCCGGCACGACTGTAAGCGATCTCGCCATTGGGCTGCAGGATCTGAAAAAAGCCCGCACCCTCGATGGCGATATCCAAGTCGTTCTGGGTGTGCTGAAAATCGCCCTGTGTGAACAGCCGCTGGGTGGCCACGGGCCGGGTGCCATGTCCCACCTGAATCCCCGTGGGCACCTGGCTGCCGCCGGCCGTGGTGACGCCAGGCGGGCGCAGCGTCTCATAAAGCAGGTCCTGAAACTCGGCCCGGCTGCGCTTGAACCCCGCCGTGTTCACGTTGGACAAATTGTTCGCCACCACATCGATATTCAATGTTTGCGCCTGCATCCCTGAAGCAGCGGTCCAAAGACTGCGAATCATGATCTAACCTCTTTATGCTGTTTAGCTGTTTGGCCTTGCTGCTCAACCGGTAGACATTGAGCCTCATCAAAATGGTCGTTCTGGTTTTAAAGTTTCAGGTTATCTGTCAACTACTTCGTCCGACCTCGCTAACGGTTTTCGCTGTTGCTTCGTCGGCGGTGCGGATGATGCGCTGGTAAGCTTCGAACACGCGCATGGTTTCGATGATTTCGGTCATGGTGCGAATGGGGTCCACATTGGATGCCTCCAGATGCCCCTGCACCAGCCGCGTGTCGCCCGGATCCACGGGCTGCCCCTCCTGGCCTTGCGCAGGCACAAAAAGCGTATCGCCTTGTTTGGTCAAGTTGTACGGTTCGGGAAAATCCACCACCTGCAGCACCCCCACAGCCTCGCCGTCCACGAACACTTCGCCATGGTCGTCGATTTCGATGCGGCTGCCGTCGATGGCGATTTCACCGCCCTGCCCCAGCACCGGCCACCCCTCGGGAGTACTGAGCACCCCCTGCTGATTGATGGCAAAATGGCCTTTGCGGGTGAACTTGTTCCCCTCCGGCGTTTGCACCTCAAAAAACCCCTTGCCGGCAATGGCCACATCCAAAGGGCTGCCGGTGCGTGTCAACGCACCGCCGCTGAAATCGGTCCGGGCCTCCATCGGCGGCGCATAAGGCGACAACCGGCCGGGCTCCATAAGGGGTGGTGCGGGCATCTCTTCGTTGGGAATCCGGAAGGTGGGGTGATCGGCCTTGAATCCCGACGTATTGACGTTGGCCAGGTTGTTGGACAGCATGTCCATGCGCATCTGCTGTAATAAAGCGCCGGCTGCCGCCTGATATATGGTTCCGCTCATGGCCGTCCTTTCAAATAAAGGGAAACAACTCAAATGGACATTTTGCAACCATTGTGCCAGCGCTCACGCAAATCCAAGACATTGTAAATTCAACATATTTTATCCAACTACCCCTACGGACCGTCATCAACCCGGCAACATTTGCCTGGCAGAGTCAACGCTTTGCCGCGTGCTCGACTCAAAACAAACCCTATCTCTATCACGCCACCGCTTCCAGCCGGCGCCCCATTCCCATTCCCGCCGCCGGCCGCGCGTGCATCTTGAGGGCCAGGGACACTTCCATGGCGGACAGGCCGAGGCGATAGGCGATCTCCTCGGGGTCCATGCCGTCTTCGGCCAACAGCGCCACCTGCTCGCTCAAAGGCAGATCGGCCTCATCCTGATTCGAGGTTTCCAGGTTGTCCAGATCGTCCATTGCATCCATCGCGTCCATGGGCGCCGGCTCGGCAGCTCCGACCGACCGCTGCTGCGGAACCGATTCGGGACGGACCGCTGCCTGGGGGATGGCGTACTTGACCATCGCCTTCAACTTCATCCGCTCGGCGTCGATCACCATGGACAGCGCATCGAAGACGGCATCGATCTGTTGCTCCAGGATTTCATGGTGAATGGATTCGGAAACGCCGCCGAATCGAACACTGTCGCCGGCAGATGCTGTTGCGGCCGCCGATATGCCGGCCGACTGCCGTCGTCTGCGCCGGGCCCGCAAAAGCCCCAGGCCGAGCAGCAACAGGCAAAGGGACGGCACACCCACCGCGGTCACCACCAGCCAGAGAGGAATAGTTGTATCCAGCATAAAGACTCCTTTATCAGTCGTTGATCAATCCGTCCTTGCGCAACTTGCCGCGCAGCCGGATGACCGCCTGGGAATGGATCTGGGAGACGCGGGACTCGGTGATCTCCAAAACCATCCCGATCTCCTTCATGGTCATCTCATCGTTGTAGTACATGGAGACCACAAGCCTTTCCTTTTCGGGCAGATGCTCGATGTGCCGGGCCAGGGTGCCTTTGATCTCCTTGATGGTGGTCAACGACAAGGCATCGTCACCCTCGTTGTTCATCAGGCTGTTGAGGAAGACCTCCTTTTCATCCCTTGAGGTGCACCCGAGCTCCTCGAAGCTGACAAACGAGATGCTGGACATGCGCTTGACCTGGTAAAACTGTTCCAGATCCATTTCCAGCGCCTCGGCCACCTCTTCATCCAACGCATCGCGTCCCAGTTTTTGCTCGAGACTCGTGTACGCCTTTTCCAGGGAACGGATCTTCTTGCGGGTGGTGCGCCCCAGGAAATCGCGCGACCGCAGTTCGCTCAATACCGCCCCTTTGATGCGAAACACCGCGTAGGTCATGAACTTGTTGTCCCGGCTGGGATCGTAGCGCTCGATGGCTTGAATCAATCCGATGATACCGACGTTGACCAGATCGTCCACCTCCACCGTGGGCGGCAAATGGGTGGCAATCCGGTTGACGATCCGATTGACGTACGGCAGGTATTCGGCGATGATTTCATTGCGCAGGAGATGATCGTCCTTGTCCAGTGTTTTGAGTTGGGTGTCATTCACAGGCATGCTGCTCCCTGAATTGGTTGCGGAATCGTTTCCACGACGCCCCAAGGTAACGTTATTATAAGGGTAGTTCGGTTACGCTCCATTGACGCATACGGCCGCCCCGGGCGGTGTGGGGTGCCGCGGCAATCCTGCGCGCCAGCTCCGCAAAGTTGCGGCTGGCTTTGCACAGGGGCGCCAGTTCGGTGACAGCCTTCTGTTGGCGCACCCCTTTCCTGACATACTCATCCGTCAAGATACATCCGTAATACTCCATGGATATGTTGAGAAATCGATCGGCCACCAGATTCAGCTGGCGGTACACCTCTTCGGCCTCCTGAGCGGTGGCGGCCGAGTTGACGACCAACTTGAAGTGATCGGTGCCGTATTTGACCGACAGCACCTTCATCATGGCATAGGCATCGGTGATGGAGGTCGGCTCCGGTGTGGCCACCAGCAGGATTTCATCCGCATTGATATTGAAATAGAGCACATTGGATGAAATCCCCGCCGCCGTGTCGATGAGCATGATGTCAAAGTCTTGAATGAATGTTTCGAGTTGGCTGAAAACACGGTGACGCTCCTGCTGGGTCAGGGCGGTGAGGTCCTGGATGCCGGATGCGGCCGGCAGGATCTGAATACCCCCCGGCCCGGTCACCACCACTTCGGCCAGCTGTTTTTCACCGCTGACCACGTGGGACAGGTTGAACCGGGGCGTCAAACCCAGCAGCACATCCAAATTGCCGAGGCCCATATCCGCATCGAAAATCAGCACCTTTTTGCCGAAACGGCGCAGAGTGAAGCCCAGGTTGGCCACGATGTTGGTCTTGCCCACCCCGCCTTTGCCGCTGGTGATGGCAATGATTTTGGGCACGGATGCCTGCTTGCCCGGCCGTTCCTGCTCCGTGGCAGGCGTCCATGCGGATTTGCGCGCGTTGAGCTGGATCACTTTGTTGTTCGAAGGGTCGCTGCGATGCATATCGTTATTTCCTGCCGCCGGCGTACTGGGTGTGCGCCAGCCGATCTATGGGTTTGGGTGCGAGGAGCGACAGGCAGCACATGCGGCAGGGCTTGAACCCCTGCTCGATGGCTTCCGCTCCATCCCTGAAGAGCCACACATTGTCGTCATTGATGCGTTTGACCGCTTTGCAATCGCGGTGATGAAAAATATCGGAATTGCGGTTGGCCACATACTGACCGCTATCGACCTTGGTTTTGGATCGTTGCAGGACGGTGACCGCCGTAGCGGGAACCGGCTCCTCCATGGCGCTGTGGTCACTGCCCAGCAAGCGGGCCGCCACGGCGCGGGCGCTGGCCACACGCAGCCCCTCGGGCATCTGGGACCCGCACCCAAGGTGGGCCATCGGCAAGCGGCTCTCAGCCACGTGGTCCAGAACAGGGCCGAATTGATCGCACCAATCCACGTGAGTGGGCAGCAGACGGGTGACCCCGAGAGGCCGGAAAAAGGCGATTACCTTCTCCATCTCCTTGGGCCGCGCCGTTGCGTTGAGCACCAGGTGGATCTCCGCCTGGTCGAGGCTTTGGAGCATGTCGGCCAACCGCTCGCGGCGTTCCAGCGCATCCGGATCCAGCCCCGGGGTATCGACGACCACCAGGGAGACATCGGTCAGGCGCGCCAGGGTCGACTTCAGGTCGTGGCTGTCACGGGCCGTTTCCAAGGCCACTCCCATCAGGTTGCAGAGCCGCTCCAGTTCGACGGTGCCCGCAATCCGTTGGTCGTCCAGACTGACCACCGCCACCGACTGTTTGGCATGCATCACCGCATGGCCTACCATCTTGGCGGCCGTCGCGGTTTTTCCGGCGCCCGCGGGGCCCACCAGGGCCACGATGTGGGGCGTTCGCCTGCGTGCCGGCCTCACAGGCGCCACCCAGCCGTGGGCGTTGATGATCTGGACCGCCGCGGCAAGGGTTGCGGCCTCGTCCGGTGGGTCGCCGGTCACTACGGCGGTGATCTGGTCGGCCAATTCAGCCGCCAGCGAGCGTCCCAGGTTGCTGGCGCGCAATCGCTCGTAAATCGACTGCGGCATCTCCGCCGGTTCCCCTTCGGTCGACCGGTCCCGGTTTTCGGCCATCAGGCGGACAAACTTGGATTTGAGTTTCTGCTGGCCGGTGCGCGTGATCGGCGAGAAGCGTTGCAAAAAATTCCCGGCCGCCCCGGCTGAAGCGCCATCCGCAGTAGCGGGTACCGCTACCGGCGCCGTCAATGGGGTGCGTTGTCCAGTCCCGTCGGTGCCGTGCGCTCCCCTTGCGGCCGCCGCCGGATCGATGGCCGCGGTCACCACCACCTGACCCGACCGCTTGCCGCCCAGCAGACGGCTGGCAGTGCTGGCGGCCTTGGCGGACAGGATCACGGCCTCTTCGCCGAACTCCTTCTTCACCATGCGCAGGGCCTCGGACATGCTCGAGGCTTCAAATCGTTTAATCTTCATCGTTCAGCTCCGCGACACCTATGGATTGAATACGCGCTGAAGGCAGGATCTCTTCATAGGCCAGCACCACCATCTGCGGAATGAAGCGATCCACCAGTTTTTTGAAATGGCCCCGCAATTGCCCGGAGCACAACACCAGCGGTTGTATATTGCGATTGGCGAACTTTTCCACCTGTTCGGCCAACCGCTGCATGAGACGCTGGGCCGTCTGGGGCGACAGCGCCAGAAAATCGCCGTGATCGGTATGTTGCAGCGCCTCGGCGATGCGCCGTTCGGCCCCCTGTCCCAATACCACAGCCATCAGTTCACCCTCGGGGGTCTGGTATTGCCGGGTAATGGTGCGGGCCATGGACTGGCGCACATACTCGGTCAAAAGATCTATCTGTTTGACCGACGGCGCCCAGTCGGCAATGGCCTCCAGGATGGTCAGCAGATCCCGGATCGGCACCTGCTCAAGCAGCAGATTCTGCAGCACCCGCACCACACCCCCCAGAGACATCTGGCTCGGCACCAGTTCGTCCACCACCTTGGGATGGGTCTCCTTGAGGGCATCGAGCATCTGCTGCACTTCCTGGCGCCCGATCAACTCGTGGGCATTGCGCCGGATCACATCGGACAAATGGGTGGTCATCACCGTGGGCAGGTCCACCACCGTGTACCCCTTGGCAATGGCCTCTTCGCGGCCGCTTTCCTTGATCCAGTAAGCGTCGATGCCATAGGCCGGCTCCTTGGTGGGAATGCCGCGCAGGTTTTCCTCGGCATGGCCCGGATTCATGGCCATGTGGTGATTGAGCATCAGATCGCCCCGGGCCACCTCGTTACCCTTGAGTTTGATGCAATATTCCCCCGGTTTGAGCTGTATGTTGTCCTGGATATGGATCGAAGGCACCATGATGCCGATCTCCTGGGCAATCTGGCGGCGAATGGATTTGATGCGCCCCAGCAACTCACCATCCTGCTGGGCATCCACCATCGGAATCAAACCGTAACCGATCTCCAGACCCAGAATATCCAACGGGGGCAACGGCTTGAAAGACTCCGCGGACCCACTGCCCTCTTCCTCGGACACCGGCTCGGGCAGTGCAGCCGCCCGCTCACGTTGTTGCTTTTGGGCTTTCAGCAGCACGTACGCCAAACCGCCTGCCATGAGGGACAGGATGAAAAAGGGTGTTGTCGGCAGTCCGGGTATGATGCCGAAGCCGAAAAGGATCGCTGACGCCACCATCAGGGCCCTCGGCTGCATGAACAACTGGGAGCCGATCTCCGTGCCCAGGCTGCTCTCCGCACCGGCCCGGCTGACCACGATACCGGCCGCGGTGGAGATGATCAGCGCCGGCACCTGGCTGACCAGTCCGTCGCCAATGGTCAGCAAGGTGTAGTTCTCGGCCGCATCCCCGAAGGACATGCCGTTTTGAAACACACCGATGGCAAACCCGGCCACAATGTTAATCAGGGTAATGATGATCCCCGCGATGGCATCGCCGCGCACGAATTTGTTGGCGCCGTCCATGGCCCCGTAATATTCCGACTCCCGGGAGATCAGGCGGCGCCGTTCCCGGGCCTCCTGCTCGTTGATCAGTCCGGCATTCAGGTCGGCGTCGATGCTCATCTGCTTGCCGGGCATGGCGTCCAGGGTGAACCGGGCCGCCACCTCGGCAATACGGCCGGCGCCTTTGGTGATGACCACGAAATTGACCAACACCAGAATCAGAAACACGATCACGCCCACCAGGTAATTGCCACCCACCACGAAACTGCCGAAGGCCATGATCACATTGCCGGCCGCGGAGGTCCCTTCGTTGCCATGGAGCAGAATCAACCGCGTGGAGGCAATGTTCAACGCCAGCCGGAACAAGGTGGCCAATAGCAGGATGGACGGGAAGGCGGAAAAATCGAGCGGTTTGACCACATACATCCCCACCAGCAGGATCATCAAACCAAAGGTGATATTAAAGGTGAGCAGCAGGTCCAGCAAGGCGGTTGGAATGGGAATGATCATCACCATGAGAATGCTCATGGCCGCAAACCCCATTGCCACATCGGTGTTTCGGGTAACGAAGGCAAATGGTCCGCCGGGGGGTTGATGTTCCGCGATTTCCATGGATGTCCTTGCGCGACATTTTGGGTTCAGGGTGACGTTTCCCTTTTTGCACATTCCATGCCTGGTTCTGAAAGATTCCTGTTTTTGTGCGGTGAGTTCCCGGTACCGTTTTTATCGGGCTGAAATCTTGGCAGATTTTACCGGGAGTAAATTGGCCGCCGAAAGTGGGGATAAGGTGGGGAAAGGAGGGGGGTGTCAAGATTCCGTTAGGGAGTTGGGGGCCAAGCGGCTCTGGCGGTGTTCCCTAAACCAGTCCCTTGAGCCGGTACACATACGCCAGAATTTCCGCCACGGCCTTGTAGAGATCCACCGGCACGTAGTGCCCGATCTCCACGCTCTTGAACAATGTGCGCGCCAGGGGTTTTTCCTCAATGACCGGGATCTGGTGCCGGGCGGCGATCTCCCGGATACGCGCGGCTACGTGGCCGGCGCCTTTGGCCACCACCATGGGCGCGGGCATGCTGCGATCGAATTTGATCGCGATAGCCAGGTGGGTGGGGTTGGTGATCACCACCGTGGCACCGGGCACCTGATCCATCATTCGGCGCATGGCCATTTCACGCTGGGCCGAGCGGATGCGGGAGCGCACCATGGGATCGCCTTCGCTCTGCTTGTGCTCGTCCTTGACCTCCTGTTTGGTCATGCGCAGGTCCCGTTCGTGCTGCCAGCGTTGGAACAGGTAGTCCAACGCCGCCAGGATGATCAGCACCAGGCAGGTGTAGTAGCCCATCTTCAGGGAGACACTGCCGATGAAGGTCAGCACGGAAGCGGTGCTCAACTCGATCATGGCGGGGATCTGATCCAGCTCCCGGCGCATGACGGCATAGGCCACCGATCCGATAATGATTACCTTGAAGACCGATTTGAACATTTCGATCAGCGAACGCATGGAAAAGAGCCGTTTGAGCCCGGCGATGGGATTGAGCTTGTCCAGCTTGGGACGCAGTTTTTCTCCGGTGAGCATGAAGCCGAACTGGGACACGTTGCCGGCGATACCGGCCACGGCCACCACGAGCAACAGGGGGGACAACAGGAGGACGACCTTCAAAAACAGCTGCCAGAAAAGGGTGTGGGTGCTGGCCACACCCAGGTGCGAATAGGTGATCTGGTTGAACACCGCCCGCATGATCTCCCCCAGTTGACCGAACATCCACCCGCCGGCGAAATAGAACACCGACAAGGAGCTGAGCAGCACGAACACCGAAGGAATCTCCCGACTCTGGGGGACATTCCCCTTTTTACGCGCATCCTCGCGCTTCTTAGGGGTTGCGGATTCGGTTTTTTCCTGATCGGGTTTTTCAGCCATCGGGTCTTGCCTCTAAATTGTCGGGTTTTCAACCACTGGTTTCACTGAAACAACCGGATCATGCCCACCACGGTCTGGCCCAGATCGGCAAACGCCCTTTGCAGAAAGGCCATGCAAAATGGCAGGGAAATGCCCAGGAAGAAAAGACCCATCAGGATCTTCACCGGCATGGCCACGATGAACAGTTGCATCTGGGGCACGGTGCGTGCGGTGAGCCCCAGGGCCACGTTGGCCAGCAGCAGCGCCACAGTGATCGGCGCCCCCAATTTGAGGGCCACCACGAAAAGCTCCCCCGCCATGGTAATGACCAGCTGCATCAGCCGGTCGTCGAACTGGGCGCCAAACGGCGGGATGCGCTCGAAGGACTCCATCAGGGCCATGATGAAATAGTAGTGGGCATTGATGGCGAAAAAGATCAGCAAAGCAAAAAGGTTCAGAAACTGGGAGAGGATGGGAATCTGTAAACTCGAAGCCGGGTCCATCACGTTGGCGATGGCAAAGCCCATCTGAAAACCGGCCAATTGACCGGCCAATTGGATGCCGGCTATCAGCAGCTGCAAGGAGAGGCCGATGGCGATCCCCACCCCCACTTCGGCCACGATCCCCAGCGCCAGGAGAATTGGGCTGTCGATCAATGACGGGACGGCCACACCCAACCGGGGGATGATCAACACACTGAACGCCACAGCCAGGCTCACCTTGACCAGCACCGGCACATTGCGGGCCTCCAGAAACGGAATGGTAAACAAAATCGCACCCACGCGCACCAGCACGAACAGGAAAAGCTGGATCTGGTCAAATGGCAAGTTGAGGGTGAGCATGGGTTTTAATGAATATACATCGGTAGATTGATGAACAAATTACTCGCGAAGTCGCTGATCACCCGCATCATCCATGGGAAAAAGACCAGCAGGGCCAGAGCCACGCCGAGCATTTTAGGGACGAACACGAGGGTCATTTCGTTGATCTGGGTGGCCGCCTGGAAGACGCTGACGAGAATGCCGACGATGAGTCCCACGGCCAGCATGGGGCCGGCCAGCATGATGGCGGTTTTGATGGCATGCATGAATATGCCGGTGACGAATTCAGGGGTCATGGAAGCGATCTCCTATAAGGTAAAACTGCGAACCAGGGAGCCGACAATCAGGTACCAGCCATCGGTCAGGACAAAGATCATGAGTTTGAACGGCAAAGAGACCATAACGGGCGGCAGCATCATCATACCCATGGAGAGCAGCACGCTGGCCACCACCATGTCGATGATCAAAAACGGAATGTAGAGCAGAAACCCGATCTGAAAGGCGGTTTTCAGTTCGCTGATGATAAAGGCCGGTATCAGAACGGTGGTGGCCACATCGTCCACGGTTTCAGGCCGCTCCTGCTTGGCGATGTCCACCATCAGGGCCAGATCTTTTTCGCGCGTGTTTTTGATCATGAACGACCGGATGGGCACAGCCGCCTTTTCCAGGGCCTCGGTGGCCGACAGTTGATCGTTCAGATAGGGCTGGAGGGCCTCCTGGTTTACGGTCTGCCACACCGGGGTCATGATGAAAAAGGTCAAAAAGAGGGTCAGCCCGATCAGGATCTGGTTGGGCGGCAACTGGTTGGTGCCCAAGGCTTGGCGCAACAGCGACAACACAATGGCGATGCGCGTGAAGCAGGTGACCATGATCAGGATCGAAGGCGCCAGGGAAAGAACGGTGAGCAGCGCAAAAATCTGCAAAACCACCCCCACCTTGCCGGGGTCATCCGCCTGAGCCATGTCGATGCGCAGAAAACCGGGCCCCGGATCGGGTGTCTGCGCGCTTGCGCTCAGCGGCGCCAGCAACAGGATGCCCAGGATGCCAATGACCAATAGGCCAATCCACCAACGCACAGGATGCATCAACAGACGGCTCATGATCGGCACACCGCCGGTTGATCGTCCATTGGTTTGGCCTCGATGGCGTTGGATCGGCCTCGCAAGGGGCGCGTCAGTCGTTCCAGCTGCTCGCGAAACCCCACGGCGGCTTTACCCGCTTCGGGGTGGGTCAACCGGGCCACCTCGTCCGGATCGTCGATGCGCGACAGCAGGTTCACCTGATCCCCACCGAGCCCCAGCACCAGCACCGCGCCGGGCACCTGCACCACCATGATCGATTTTTTGACGCCCAGATGGTGGGTGGCCAGCACCTTGACCAGCCCCTGGGCGTTGCCCATCACGCTGGCCGGCAAGCTGCGGCGCGCCCAGCGATACAGGGCGTACACCACCGCCAGCACAAGGCCCAACGAGAGTACCATTTTCACAGCGGCCATTGTCAAATCGGGCGCATCGGTCATTTCAGCTTCTCCAATCGCTCCACCGGACTAATCACCTCGGTCAGGCGAATGCCGTATTTGTCGTTCATCACCACCACGTCACCCTTGGCGATCAGCCGGTTGTTGGCCATGATCTCCAGGGTTTCGCCGGCGGCTTTGGTCAGTTCGATCACCGAGCCCTGCCCCAACCGCAGCAGGTCGTGGATCATCATCTTGGTACGCCCCAACTCCACCGAAATCTCCAGAGGAATATCGAGAATGAAATCGAGGTTGGCCGGTCGCCCGCCCTCCCCCGCGCCCTTGGCGTTGGGCACCGCTTTGTTGGCCGGCCGTTGGGTGGTTTCCGCCGTCCGGCTTTTATCGCCGGATCCGCGCCCGGCCTCATCCAGTTTGTTGTCCGATGCCGCCATGGTTCCCTATTCTCCTTCATCCTTTTGTATGAGCGCCGAGATCTGCACGGCCCGATTGCCCTTCACCACCCCGGGCATGCCCAGGTATTTGGGGGTGCCTTCCACCTTCATCACCACCGGATCCTGGGGGCCGGTGCTGATTTTAATGATGTCGTCTTTTTCCAGATCCAGAATCTTGCCAATGGTGTAAACGGTTTTCCCCAGCTCGGCCACCAGGTTCACCTGGGTGTCCTTGAGCAAAATGGTCAGTTGCCGCCGAAAAGCGTGCGCCCGGTCTTTCTCCCGCAGATAGCGCGAGGAGAGTCTGTCCTTGAACGGCTCGAGCATCAGAAAAGGAGTGCAGATGTGAATGTTGCCCGTGAACTCTTCGCCCGAAACCGAAAAGACGAAGATCAGCACCAGATCGCCCGGGTTGACCAGGTTGACGAACTCCGGCTTGGTCTCTGTTTTTTTCTGGACCACCTTGATGCCGTACGCCACTTGCCAGGCCCGTTCCAACTCGGTGAGTACATCGTTGTAAAAGCGCGACAGCATGCGCTGTTCGATCTGGGTGAACTCCCGCACTTTGGCCAGGGGCCGGCCCGCGCCGCCGAACATACTGTCAATCAGTGCAAAACAAAGATTGGGCTCCACCGCCAGGAGGGCCGACCCGATGAACGGTTCCATGGCGTAAATACTGAACCCCGTGGGGTTGGAAAAGGCGTGCAGGAATTCGCCGAACTTGACAATCTCCTTGGAGACCTGCTTGACCTCGATGGCACGCTGCAGGGACCCGGTCAGCCCGACGTTGAGCAGGTTCACAAACTTGTCGTACACCTCATCCAGGGCATCGAACTGA
>JAGTVD010000584.1 GCA_018224505.1 Desulfatitalea sp.
CCCGTGGACACCTACCCGGACATGAACGTTCACGGCTTCGAAAAAACGTCGCTTGCCATCCTGGAAGCCCTCTTTGACGATGACGGCGTGGACGGCATTTTCCTTATCTCCTTTGCCGCCTACGGCACGGACGCGCTGCGGCCACTGGCGAAGATGATCAGGGAGCAGGCGAACAAGCCTGTGTTCGTTTCGCTCTTGGGAGATCCCGAACAGGAGGCGCTCAGCCGCTCCTTCCTGATGGAGCAGGAAATTCCCTTTTTTGATTACCCCGAAACGGGTGTTGAGGTATTCGCCCGCATGTGGCAGTACGCGAAGCATTTAAATGGACGTCAATGACCGCACGACAAGGGAGAATAGAGGCACTATGGATTTACAAGTGGAGAAGTATTTACAGGCCACAGATATTCTCGATTTTCACCATCCATCGGTGCAGGTTTTTGTACAGGAAAGCATCGCGGATGCCACAACGCCCAGCCAGCAGGCGGTGAAACTTTACTATACAGTCAGGGACTCCATTCGTTATGACCCATACGGCATAAACCTTTCAGTCGAAGGCTTGCGGGCGAGCACCACCCTTCAAGCAGGTCGGGGTTGGTGTGTGCCAAAGGCGTCCTTGCTGGCGGCATGTTGCCGGAGTTTGGGGATTCCAGCCAAATTGGGCTACGCTGACGTGAGAAATCATCTCTCCACCGCCCGGATGCGTGCGAATATGAAGACTGACATTTTTTTGTGGCATGGCTACACCACCATCTTTCTCGATGACAAATGGGTCAAGGCAACGCCTGCTTTCAACATTGAGCTTTGCCAGCGGTTCCAATTGAAGCCCCTGGAATTTGATGGCACCTGCGATTCAATTTATCACCCCTTCGATTTGCTTGGGAATAGACACATGGAGTATTTGCAGGACCGCGGCGAATTTGCCGATGTCCCCATTGATCAGATAAGCAGTGATTTCTTGCAGGCCTATGAGAATTCTCAGCCCTTGGATGCATTCGATTTTCAACAGGATGTCGATCGGGAGAAACCATTCTGACGAACGGGACGCATTCCCTTTGGAAAAAGCCCACGCTGAAGGTTGCGGCCAAAGAGTGGCAGCCCTCCGACGGTTATTGGAGTCGGAGATGCTTACGATGGTGCATCCACATATCGGTGGTATAGAGGAAGAGACCGACCCATATACAACCAAAAGTGACTGCATCGGCAGCGGTGAATATTTCCCCATACAGAAAGACACCGATCAGGAAATGGCCGGTAGGCGCAATATACTGCAGAATCCCCAGTGTCGCCAAACGCAGCCGCCTGGCGGCAACTGCAAAAAGCATCAGCGGTACAATGGTGACAAGACCGGCCCCGATCAGCAGCCCATCGATATATCGCCCGGCTTGTAAAAAAACGGTCTGGTCTCGCACGTGCATGGAGATCAGCCAGGCGGCGGCGAACGGCAGCAACAGTAGCGTTTCGATCAACAATCCGGTTACGCTGTCAACTTCGACCTGTTTGCGGATCAGCCCATACAGGCCGAAGCTTGCGGCCATTATCAGTGCCAGCCAAGGCATTCGGCCATATCCGACCAGAGCAATCACAACCCCTCCGGCGGCGATGCCCACCGCAAGACGCTGCAATGGGTGCAAACGCTCGCCCAGGAAGCAGTATCCCAAAAATACATTTAACAGGGGGTTGATATAATAACCCAGGCTGCTTTGAAGGATCTGCCCATGGTTTACGGCCCAGATAAAAGTGCCCCAATTAACGGTGATCGCCAGCGCACTGCCGCCCAAAGCCATCAAGGCTTTGGGCCGTTTGATCAACCCGCGCAAGCTGTCCAGCCGGCGGGTGAGCAGGACGATGATCAGTAAAAAGGCCGACGCCCATATCATCCGGTGCAGAAGGATTTCCCAAGGGGACACCTCCGTTCCGAACTGATTGAAATAGATTGGAAAAAGCGCCCAAATGCCGAACGCCCCAATGCCGGCCGCAGGCCCGGTAAGAACACTTTCCGAGTGGGCTGCGCCGCCAATGGGATTCAACTGTTCCGGTAGGTCGACTCTGCCCAATTCGTCTATCTCCTAAAGAAAAAACCCTCCTTCAAGGGGCCAACGCTGCAAGGAAGTTATACCCCTTATTTAGCAGCAGGACAGGGACTTTTGCAAGCGCCTGGAAGCGGATGTTTAAATCGGCCGACTGGGTCTTGATTGCCATATCAACGCCGTCATCGTAATCATGTCGTCAGTACCCTGCCGGCGCGAGCACCACACTGAAATGGTCGCCCAGGGCCGTGCGGATCTTGGCTACGGTGATGTGCAATGTGTCCTGGGGAAGGCCCCAGTCCGCGCATATCATCGATGTCACTCCCGGCTGTTGTTCGGATTGTAGCACCATAAAGCTTGCCATCACTTCGTATTCCATGCGGCCATCGGGCTCATAGGCAGATAGCACAATGGATTCCGGCGAGAAGGGGGCGGGATGTAGAGGCGGATACCGGTCCGGCGCCAGTATCGGTTTGAAAAATCTTTCGGTATGTGACTGCGTTACCCTGAAGATATCCGGGGCGATGGTGGAATGGCCCGGTTCGGGGGGATCGACCGTCAGGGCGCAATGCGGCATGTGGATGTTGACCGCGCGCCAGGTCATGCTTTTCCCGGCTTGGAAGTAGACCCTGTTATGCCCGGCTTGAAGTTCCAGAGGTTTATGAAGGATAAGCCGGGAACCCACGGGCACTTGAAAGTAGGGCGATTGCTCATTGGGCCGCCCGTCGATCACTGCCTGTTGGCAGGCGTTCAGGCAAAGGATGCCGATCATTATGAGTATGGTTTTCATGGCGTCTGCTCCTTTATCCATCCATGCGCTTTCACCGATGCATCATATGGTGGGTCCAGTGGCGATTCAGTCAAAGCAAGGACGGACCATCGGTTTCAACATATCTTATGGTGGCTCGCTTTCTGCCGGTAACCAGTTGGTATTCCTCCCTCGGGTACCCCAGCGCGATGACGGCGTAGGGCGTTTCATCTGCCGGCAGGCGGAGCATCTGTTGGATTGTTCCGTCCCGCCGCATGGCTGCGATCGCAAACCCGATCAGGCAGGTGCCAAGTCCCATGCTGTGCGCCGCCAGGAGGATGTTCTGGGTTGCCAGGAGCGCATCTTCAGCCGGGCAGCTTGCTTGCTTGTTCGATGAAACGATGATGGCCGCGGCAGCGCCATGAAACAGCAGGTCACGCCCGCCGCTTTCCCATTCCGAGAGCCCGCGTTCAATACTCTCGTAATGGTTGTGGTAATAATCGTGCAGCTCGGGCCGTCCGATGATTTTCATCAAATTGCGCAGCCAGCGCTTATTGGCCATCGAGTTGAGCTTGCGAAAAAATGCGCCGATCCTTTCGCCCAGCATATTTACGCTTTCCTGGTTTGGTAGGATGGTAAATGTCCACATCTGGCAATTGGACCCGGATGGCGCCGTGATACCGATTTTTACCAGGTCTTCCAGGATGTCCTGCGGCACCGGGCTGTTCATGAAATTTCGGCAGGAACGACGGGATCGCATGAGATTGACAAGCGCCGCCGTGTCATTCTGGCCGTGGGGTATCCATTCCGTGTTCTCCTGGAAAGTGCGAAACGCCGACATGGAAGGATCGATTCCGGCCACCGTGATGGCTCCGGCGGGGCATATGGCTGCACAATGCCCACAATTCAAGGACTCCGCACCCGAAACCACCGCTTTACGATGCTCGAGGGTAATGGTTTCACTCGGGCACACTTCGATGCACATTCCGCAGCCGGTGCACAGTTGCGGGTCAATTATCGTCGTCACGGTTCTATCCACTTTCATCGGTGTCTCCAATCCGGCCGACGCGCTTCAATCAATAAAATGGCACTCCACGGGTCAGATAAAGGCCCGGCTTGAATCCTGAGAAGGGCGACGGCGGAGTGACAAACGGCGCTCATAACCCCAATGAGACGGTTTCGCCCCTATTCACGCAGCCAGGTCAGGGCCTCTTCAGCACGCTCACGGTCATAGTAATTGGTTTGAATACCGCCGAACAACCCGAACAGCGCAACCCAGGTATCCACCCAGTCCCGTTCGCCGATGACGGCCATTTTAGCGAGCAGTTCACTCGCCTGCTTTGCAAAGCGCAGGTCTTCGTAAAGGCTTTCAGCTCCCATGAGCCCCGGATCCGCCTCATAAACCACCAGCAGCCGGACGGGGCCGAATCGCTGGTGGCACTCCTGGATCAGGCCGACCACTTCCCCGTTTTCCCGGTCTGTGATCTCCTTGCGGATGCGAAGCCCGACAACAGGGCCGTCCGGCAAAGCGATGCGCTCGTACATGGCAACCTCCTTTCTTCCATATTACCTGAAAGTAAGATCCAATGCCTTCGGGTGCAAGCTGCGCGGCATCCGCCAAGGCAGCCAGTGTCCGGCGCGCCGCCGCTCCTTTCAATGGCGGCACAAACGGCATATCGTTGTTGAGAGCTTTGATTTGACCTTTGTCAATCTTATGGTATCTAGGCTGCTCGAAAGCGTATGCCCTGTTGCAGTGGCTAGCCTCCCGAGCGGAAATATCCATTGGGTTGTGTCGCTTCGGTAAATGGAAAACGGATCAATAATATGGGACAGACGAATATGGTAATCGACAAGACCAAAAAACACCTCGTGGCCAACCTCGAAGCGTTGGAGCGCATCTTTCACCGACCGGACAGTGATCAATCACGGATGGTCCTGACCAAGTACATGGAGCAGATCCTGTTCGGCCTGCACGACTTTTTGCGGGAGAATGTCGGCATCACTGAGGAGATTTCACTCAAGGAGCTGGCCTCACGCTTTACCTCCTCGGAGATCGCCCAGCGCCCTGCCAAGACGCTGACCGATGTCATTTCGGAGATCATCGAGGAGATCGCCCCCCATGCCGTTAACGTTTCCTCGCCGTATTTCGTGGGCCACATGACCTCGGCGATTCCGTTTTTCATGGTCCACCTGAACACCATTGTCACTGCGCTGAACCAGAACCCGGTGAAGCTGGAAACGTCCAAGGTGGTCAGTGTTTACGAACGGCAGGTGCTGGCCAAGGTGCATCGATTGTTGTTCCGCTTCAATGATGATTTCTATGACACGCATGTCCAAAAACCTGAGAGCACACTGGGATCGTTTGTGGAGGATGGCACCTTGGCCAACCTTTCCGCCCTGTGGGTGGCAAGAAACAGATTGTTCCCATCCACATCGGCATATGCCGGCGTTGAACAGGATGGCCTGGCTGCAGCCATGCAGACGCGTGGTGTCCGGCGGGTGAGGGTGCTCGTATCGGAACTTTGCCATTACTCCATCCGCAAGGCGTCCGGTGTGCTGGGGATAGGCAACAGTGCCGTGATACCCATCGCGGTTGACCGCAACAACCGCATGGATATCCACACATTGCGGAATACCCTGGAAGAATTGCGGCGGGATCCGGAAACGGCTGTTCTGGCCGTTATTGGCATTGCCGGTACAACGGAGACGGGCTCGGTGGATCCGCTTTGTGCCATTTCGGACTTGTGCCGCGAACACGGGATCCACTTCCACGTGGATGCGGCCTGGGGCGGTCCCGTATTGCTCTCACAGCAGTACGCCGGCCTTTTGGACGGCATCGAAAGAGCGGATTCGGTGACTATTGATGGCCACAAGCAGTTCTATCTCCCAATGAGCAACGGCATGGTATTTTTCAGAGACCCGAACGCCATGGATGCAGTGGCCTACCATGCCAATTACATCAACCGTCCGGGTTCGGTGGACCTGGGCATCCGATCGCTGGTGGGTTCGCGGTCGGCCACTTCGATGGTACTGGGCAGTGCGCTGGACATCATGGGGTCGGGGGGGTATGCACTGCTCATTGATCATGGCATCGATACCGCCCGCGCGTTCGCCAAGGAGATCCGGCGGCGCAAGGATTTCGAACTGGTCACGGCGCCGGAGCTCAATATCCTGACCTACCGTCTCGTGCCGGAGCAGTGGCGTACCCCAGCTGCCCTTACCGGCAGCGCGGACGCTGTCACCTGCTCGGATGTCGTCAACCGCATCAATGTCAGGCTCCAGCGGCTGCAGCGGGAGGCGGGCAACAGCTTTGTGTCCCGGACAACGCTCAGACGGACCGGCTGCCCGGAGACCGTGGTGCTTCGTGCCGTGATCATGAATCCGCGGACAACGCCGGATATCCTGCGGTCCATCCTTGACGAGCAGGAGGCCATATTCCAGGAGCGCATCGCCCCTACACTGCCGCGCGAGCCCTGATACCGCCGCCTTTGCCTGGAATGCCTGCTTTAAGCCCATCACCGACCTGGCGATACCGGTTAAACGGGCCGGACGGAGGGCAGGCCTTCAATGTCCGGCACACCCGGCAAACGCCACAATTGCCAAACACCCAATGCCCCTCCTTAAACGGCATTCGTCTCCTTGCCCTCAGACCGGATCATGATTGCGGACGCAATTGCGCTTAAAAAGAGAATCAACGCGACAATGTAGAAAGCCCAGGCGATACTCAGCAAATCCACCAGGGCCCCGACGCCCATGGCACCCATAAAAAGGCCTGTACTTACGGCCGTGTTGAACACTCCCATCATTGAACCTTGCCCGTATATCCGGCCTTCTTCCGCCGCCAGGCCACCCATTGCAGGCCAAGAAATTGCTTCGCCAAATCCGATCAATCCGAATAAGAGCAAAAGCATCGTAAAACTCCCGGCGAATGGCACCGAAAGGATGCCGATGCTGATGATCGTGTTGCCGAAAAAGAGAAGTCGGTTTTTATCCCACCGGTCGGCCAGGTGTCCGAAAGGCATTTGGAATAAGGCATTGACGATGGTGCGGCTGGCGATCACCATCCCGATTTCGATGCCGCTGGCGGTTATGAAATTTTTCATGAGGATCGGCAGAAATGCAAAGGTTGGAACCATTATGATCATGGTTGCCATCCTGGAAAGGAGTATGCCAATTACCCGAGGGCTGTGTAACATCCGGCGAAATATCGAAAGCATCGAATCGTTTTTGGGTAGTGACGTTAAACCGTCCCGCCTTGGAAGAACGATCGCAACAAGCGCCGCGGACAATAAACTGAGCAAGGACATGGCGTAAAAGGCTGAATCCCGCCCCCAAAGATCCAGACAAAATCCGCCCAGTATCGGTCCGGCCCCGATTCCGGCAAAAATTGAGACATTGAGCATGCCCATGTATTTTCCGATTTTGTTCACGGCGCAGATTTCGGACAAATAAGCCATGGCCATGGGGACGATCATTGCAGAACCGGCGCCATGCAATATACGAATAAGAACCAGGTGTGCCACTGACGAGGCCATCGTATAGGTGTACCCGGTGATTCCGAAGATGATCAGTCCCGCGGTCAAAAACCCCTTCTTGCCGTGACGATCCGAAAGATTGCCCACAAATGGTTGCAAGAGGCCCCCGCTCAATGCGAATCCCGCTATGATAACGCCCAGAGCGAACCCCGTTGCTCCGAGCTCGGTAGCGTATATGGGCAAGATTGGCACAATGATCCCCATGCCCACAAATGCAATGAAAATCGCGGATAAAACCGTAAAAAGCGTATATTTATGCATAAACCCCCAGCATGATGGTACCCGAAGAGAATAACACACATTTTGCGGTTCCTCTATTCGCACTTACTATTATGATCTGAACCGCAGTCTGCCATGTAAGAGGGGCACGATGAAAGGAGGGGAAAATGGGCGACACATGGATCGAAAAACCAGAATGCCAAGCGAACAAGCCTTTCCACAACAGCAGAAAAATTAGGATTGTTCGAAATCTGGTATTCGATGTATGCGCATACCACAATTGTTGTGCATGAGGATGGCCGTTTGGAGGTTTATTCACCTTACAGAAGTGACGGTGGTCCCTGATATCCGGGAGGCAAGCGATGCCATAGGGCA
>JAGTVD010000585.1 GCA_018224505.1 Desulfatitalea sp.
GCCACGGCCATGGAGATCCAGCGCTGCATGCCCTTGCTCTGTACCATGACCTGCTCGGGCTGCAGCGGATGGGCCGTGGCGTCGTCGGCCGGGCTGGCCAATACACCGGCCAGCCCGGCCGCCAGCACTTCAAGATAATTGCTGGTGATAATATGGAGTCCGGTAGGCACTATGCCAGTTCGATAACCTTTTTCACCAGTTTTTCAATACCTTTCGCCACATCCTTAATGCCCGGCCCCAACATGTAGGCCGGCGTGGTGACGATCTTGTGGGCCGCATCCACATGAATCCCATCCACCGGACAGGCCACGTGCTTGCCGCCCATGGTTTCGATGGCCGCAGCGGTGCCCACATCCTTGCCGATGGTCAATTCGGGGTGCAGGCCGCCCAGGGCGCGGGCCACCGTCGCCGGGGCGATGCACAATGCGCCGATGGGTTTTTTGGCAGCCACCATTTCGTCCAAAAGGCGCTGCACCTCGGGATGCACCACGGCATCAGGCCCTTTGACGGCAAAATCGCTCAGGTTCTTGGCGGCCCCGAAGCCGCCGGGGATGATCAATGCATCCAACTGCTCGGCCTTGACCGTTGCCAGGTCCAGAATATCGCCCCGCGCGATGCGGGCCGACTCCACCAGCACATTGCGTTTCTCTTCCATCTGCGTTTGCTGGGTGTGATCGATGACGTGCAGTTGCGCCACGTTGGGCGCCATGCATATCACTTCGGCACCTGCCTGGTCGAGGTAGAGCAAGGTCAGCACTGCCTCATGGATTTCTGAACCATCGAACACACCGCAGCCCGCTAACAACACCCCAATTTTTTTCGCCATATTGCCCTCCTTAAAATAGATCGAAATTTATGTGTCCAGCACATGTTTTGCCAGAACGAAACAGGTGAACATGCCCTGGAAAATGACCTCATCCTTGTGGGCCACCGACACCGCCACCCAATGTTTTTTGCCCTGTACCTCCTCGACCCGGGCCTCGGCCACCACCGTGGCATCGGCGCGCACCGGCTTGAGGAATTTGACATCGGCCGCGCCCAACACCACGTTGGGGTGGTTTACGGCGATCATGGCGGCATAGTCCGCCAGACCGAACAAAAAGCCGCCGTGCACCAGACCGGAGGCGTCGGCGGCCATCACCGGAAGGGTCAGCAGTTCGACCCGGCTGTAGCCTTTGTCAACCTGTACGGCCCGACCGCACAAGCTCGGGTCGATAGCCTGATGGGTGATAATCTCCATGGCATACCTCACTTATGGAAATGCAATATTATCCGTGTTATAAAGATCGTTCGAATTTGCTATTATAGCCAGAGGGGTCGCCAGGAGTCAAACACAACATAGTGCCAATCCACAAATGGCACGGACACTGACCTGAGGATTATTAAAGATGATTGCATCGCGTCTATCCAATGTACGGGCGGAGATGGCCCGCAAGCAGATCGAAGGCCTTTTGGTGCTGGTGGAGGAGAACCGCCGCTATTTGTCCGGGTTCACGGGCGAGGACCACGGGTTCGACGAATCGGCCGGTGCCTTGCTGATCACGGCGGCGGCGCAGGTTCTGGCCACCGACTCCCGTTTTGAACTCCAGGCCCGCAACGAAGCGCCGTCGTATGAAGTGATGATTTATCGCAATGGGATCGCCCAGGAACTGGCCGAATGGGTCCAGCGGCTCGGCATTCGTCAACTGGGATTCGAGAGCGCCCGGGTATCGGTGCAGCAGCACGATATGCTCAAGCAGGCCTTGGCCGGAATCCCCGAATCGGTGACCCTGATTCCCGTGGACGATTTGGTCGAACAGCTCCGGCAAGTCAAATCGGCGGCGGAAATCGCTTTGACCCGGCAAGCACTGGCCCTGGCCGAAAAGGCCTTTTGCCAGGTGGTCAAGACGATGCGCGCAGGGATGACCGAAAAGCAGGTTGCCTGGGCCATGGAACGCGCCATGCGCGAGGCCGGGGCGGATGCCCTCTGCTTTCCGGTGATCGTCGCCGCCGGCCCCAACAGCGCCCTGCCCCACGCCATCCCCTCGGACCGCCCCATCCGCGAGGGCGAACCCATACTGTTCGATTGGGGCGCCAAACTGAACGGATATTGCTCGGACACCTCGCGCACGGTGGTACTGGGCCCTGCCGACGACACCTTCCGGAAAGTCCACGCCACCGTCCTTGAAGCTCAGCAAAAAGCCATTTCAGCCATCAAGGCGGGTATCGGCACCAAGGCCGTGGATGCCGTCGCCCGGGATTTCATCCACCAGAGCGGCTTTGAAGGCAAGTTCGGTCACGGCCTGGGCCACGGTACCGGCCTGGCCGTCCATGAAGCACCACGCCTCAGCCCCTTGCGGGACACCGAACTCGCCACCGGCATGCTGGTCACCGTAGAGCCCGGCATCTACCTCCCCGACTGGGGCGGCGTGCGCATCGAAAACCAGGTGGTCGTCGGAGACGACGGACCCATCGTGTTAAACACCCTCAGCACATCGTACGAGGTAAGTCAGTTGATTGGTTAGAGGGTTGTCCGGTTGGGCAGTTGGCCGGTTAGGCAGTTGGTCGGTTGGGCAGTTTGTTCGCCGGGTCACTCGACCGAACAACCGAATAACCGAACAACCACCTTACCGAACAACCGATAAACCGATCAACCGTCCAACCGGATAACCCTCTAACCGAACAACTAACCAACCAAACAACCGAATAACCGAACAACCGAATAACCGAACAACCGTCTAACCGAACAACCGTCTAACCGAACAACCGAACAACCGTCTAACCGAACAACCGAACAACCGTCTAACCGAACAACCGTCTAACCGAACAACCGGAACACCAAAAACCATGACCATCGACCCACTCATCGACCAATACCTGAACTACCTCTTGGTGGAGAAGGGTTTGGCATCCAAGACGGTGGCGGCCTATGCCGGTGATCTGGGCGCCTATCGGGATTTTCTGGCTGCGCGGAAGATAAGGCAATTGGCGGATACCGATACAGGTACCAGTATCAGTTATATCATTGGGTTGCGTAAAAATGGGCGTGGCGCGCGCACCCGTGCGAGGCACTTGGTCGCCCTGCGCGGATTCTATCGTTACGTCACTGAACTCGGCGTCATGACCCACAATCCGACCAAACTGGTGGATTTGCCCAAAAGCGGTCTCAAGTTGCCCGATGTCCTGGATGTGGAAGAGATCGAGCGGTTGCTGGCAGCACCGGATTGCCAAACCGCCGTCGGAAAGCGTGATGCAGCGATGCTGGAAGTGATTTATGCGGCCGGATTGCGCGTGTCGGAGCTCGTTGAACTGCCCATGGCATCCATCCACATGGAAGCCGGCTTCGTGCGGGTGCTGGGCAAGGGATCCAAGGAGCGCATTGTCCCCATCGGGCGCAAGGCCCTGGAGGCGCTCCAAGCTTATCTGAACGATGCCCGCCCCACCCTGCTGAAGGACCACGTCAGCCGGTACCTTTTCGTCGCGCGGGCCGGCAAACCGATGACCCGCCAGGGGTTCTGGAAAATGCTGCGCCGCTACGGCGTTATGGCCGGCATCACCAAGCGTATCACCCCCCACAGCTTACGCCATTCATTCGCCAGCCACCTGCTCGAAGGCGGTGCGGACCTGCGTGCCGTGCAAATGATGCTCGGGCACGTGGACATCGCCACGACCCAGATATACACCCACGTCGCCCAGAAACGTCTCATCGACATCCACCGGCGGTATCATCCCAGGGGGTGATCGGTATTTGACAGCCGGGCCCTTTGCATTTAAAACGGGGCCGGTGTGCAGTGTTCGTATGATGAAAGAAGAGGATCGGGGAGCTCGATGATGACAGATCCGATGCAGCGTCAATGGATCGGCGATGAGCAATCGCTGAGCACGGGCGTGCCGGCGCTAAAAGCGGCGCTGGCCAGGGTGGGGCAGCCTGTTTTTGTGGTGGGTGATCCGCGGGCACCGGCCGTTGCCCAAACCGGCACGTTGGTGTGGGGAGATCCGATCAATCATGTGCAAAGCGGAGCGCCCCTCCTGGGATTTGCCCCTCCCCTGCTTCCCCGGGCGTTGGGAGACGCCGGGTTCAAGGATGAATTGGGATTGCGCTACGCCTATGTGGTCGGTGCCATGGCCAACGGCATCACCTCGGTGGAGATGGTGCAGGCGGCGGGCGAGGCCGGCATGTTGGGTTTTTTCGGCACCGGCGGGTTGTCCCTGGAGCAGGTGCACACCGCCATCGAACGGCTGAGGCCCTACAGGGGTGCATTTCCCTACGGCTTCAATTTGATCCACAGCCCCCATGATCCCCAGCTGGAAAGCGCGGTGGTGGATCTGTTCCTGTCCAAGGAGATTCGGCTGGTGGAAGCCTCCGCCTACTTGGGGCTGACCTTGCCGTTGGTCTATTACAGAGTGGCGGGGATTCATCAAACGCCCGATGGCACCATCGTTTGTCCCAACCGGGTGGTGGCCAAGGTGTCCCGCGTGGAGGTGGCGGGTAAATTTTTTGCGCCGCCGCCGCCCAAATTGCTCACCGAGCTGGTGCGTCAGGGGAAAATCAGCGAACACGAGGCGCGCCTGGCGGGCCATATTCCATTGGCCCAGGAGATGACGGCCGAAGCCGATTCCGGAGGCCACACCGACAATCGGCCGGCGTTGACATTGCTGCCCACTTTTCTGGCATTGCGGGACGCTGCCATGGATCAACACCGCTTCAGCGAATCGCTGCGGGTCGGGCTCGGTGGCGGCATCGCCACACCGGATGCTGTTGCCGCCGCCTTTGCCATGGGGGCGGCCTATGTCCTGACCGGTTCCATCAACCAGGCTTGCGTGGAGGCCGACACCTCCGACGCCGTGCGCGAAATGCTCTCCCAGACCCAACAGGCCGATGTGATCATGGCGCCCGCCGCGGACATGTTCGAAATGGGCGTCAAGGTCCAGGTGCTCAAGCGCGGCACCATGTTCGCCATGCGCGCGGCCAAACTGTATGAGCTGTACCGCACCCATGACCATTACGAGCAAATTCCGGAAGCGACACGCATGACGATTGAAAAAGATCTGCTGCGTGCCACGTTCGATCAGGCCTGGGCTTCCACCCGGCATTTTTTCGAACAACGCGACCCGAGCCAGATCGTACACGCCGAATCAAATCCCAAGCATAAAATGGCCTTGGTCTTCCGCTCCTACCTGGGACAATCCTCCCTCTGGGCCAAAACCGGCGAACCCAGCCGGCGAATGGATTACCAGATCTGGTGCGGTCCCGCCATGGGCGCCTTCAATGCCTGGAGCAAAGACACTTTTCTGGAAATCGGCGCCAACCGCTGTGTCGCCACCGTCGGCTTGAATCTGCTCTATGGTGCCGCGGGTCTGTTGCGCTGCGGTTGGCTTCGCCATCAGGGTGTTCCTGTGCCCGCAGCCGCAGCCGTATTCCGTCCGCTGCCCGTTGACCGGATAGAGGCCCTGCTGGATGGCTGATCGAATTTTCATGATTCTATTGTCGGTGGAACTCACCGCAGGTCGTTCAAGACTTTTTCATAGAGGGCGGTGATTGCGAGCAAGTGGGCGCTGAGCGCTTGGCCCGAATGGATAGGGTCGTCGTCCGCATGGATAAGCGTTCGATCATATGTTTCCCGCCATTGGCCATCCTGGGCACCGGCGGCATGCATGGTCCGGATGCAATACGCGAAACGGCCATTGGTCATCGTTTCAAAAATGAAAATGATTTGCCGGCTGGCAAGGGGATCATTGCCGTTCTGATTGTCGGGCTGTAACTGGAAAAAACCTTGCACTTTCAACCAGGCAGAGAGATCCGTCAAAATTTTGGTCGCCTCCGGAATGGTAAATTTCAACTCCGAAACCAGATATCCCCCCAGATAAACCTTGAAAACCTCCTTCAGGTTGAATTGGCGTGCGATCCCCGATTGCAATCCGCCTAGGGGATCAGGCGGCAGAAAGGCCCTGGACCACCGTTTCCATTTCGCCAGATTGACGTTCAACCGATCGGATAAATATTTGCTTTGGTAATAAATCATGGCATCTTAATTTATTAAGTTGATATGCCAATAGCACAACTAAAAGAATTCCGTCAAGTGTTGCAATGAACGGTTGGATATATTATATTGATAGACTGGCCGTTCAGCACAGACGAACCACCACATTACGGCTCAACTGATCAACGGAATTACCGATACTGTGACCAGCCGCACGAACCGGATAACCGTATAACCGGTCAGCCCAACACGACCGATAATTGGAATCATCAACCCAACAACCGAAAAACCCGAAACTATGCCTTCACCACAACCACAACAAACCCCCATCGCCATTATCGGCATTGGCTGCATTTTTGCCAATTCGCCCGATTATAAAGCCTTTTTTCATTTGTTGGCCCGTGGTCTGAGCGCCATTTCCGATCCGCCGGAGACCCATCGCCAATTGCAGGACTATCTGGATAGCGATCCCAAAAAACCGGATCACATTTATTGTAATCGTGGCGGATACTTGCCCCAGGTCGATTTCGATCCCACCGAGTTCGGAATGCCCCCCTCGGTCATCGAAGCCACCGACACCTCCCAACTGCTCGGGTTGCTGGTGGCCCGGCAAGCGCTGGCGGATGCCGGTTATGGCGACGGCAAGCCTTTCGACCGCTCACGCACCAGTGTCATATTAGGCGTGACCGGCACCCAGGAATTGGTCATCCCCCTCGGTGCGCGTCTGGGGCACCCCTTGTGGCGGCGGGCATTGGCCGAAGAAGGCGTCCCGGAAGAGACCGCCCGGGC
>JAGTVD010000586.1 GCA_018224505.1 Desulfatitalea sp.
ACTTCGGGATGGCCCTTTTCCACCTCGTCGATCAGCACCACCGAATAAGGGCGTTGCCGCACGGCTTCGGTGAGCACCCCGCCCTCGCCGTAACCCACATAACCGGGGGGGGAGCCGATCAGGCGGCTGACGGTGTGCTTTTCCTGGAATTCGCTCATGTTGACGGTAACCATGAAATGATCGCCGCCGAAGAGCAGATCGGCCACGGCCAGGCCCGTTTCGGTTTTACCCACGCCACTGGGACCGGCCAGCAGAAACACCCCCAGGGGTTGGTTGGGATCCTTGATGCCGGCCTTGGCCGCCTTGAGCACCTGGGTGATCATCGCCACGCCTTCATCCTGTCCCTTGATGCGTTGTTTGAGATTTTCCTCCAGCTGGATGATGGCGCGCGCCTCGTCACGCATCACCTTGCCCAGGGGGATGCCGGTCCAGTCCGAGACCACCTGGGAGACCACGTCCGGGTCCACCTCTGTGCGGACGAGCGGGGCGTCTCCTTGCAGCGCGGTCAATTTTCGCGCTGCCGCTTCCAGTTCGGCCCGGATGGGGGCCGGGTCTTCTCCCTCCACTGCGTCCATCAGTCGCTGGCGGGTGTCGATCACCTGCCGGGCCAGGCCCTGCTCTTCCCGCCAGCGGGTGTTGAGGGCTTCCAAATCGGTGGTCAGACGATCCCGTTCGGCGGTCAACAGGCTGGCCCGTTCGGGGTCCACGGCCAGGCCGTGATTTTGATCCCGGGCGATGGCGTCGATCTCGCGGTTCAGGGCCTGAATGCGCCGTTCCTTGTCTTCGATGATATCCGGTTTGGCTGTGAGCAGTACTTTTACGCGGGCCGCACTGGTATCCAGCAGGTCCACGGCCTTGTCGGGCAACTGGCGGCCGGAAATGTAGCGGCTGGACAACTCGGCGGCGGCTTCGATGGCATCGTCACGCACCACCACATGATGGGCCGCTTCGTACTTGGATTTGAGGCCGCGCAGAATCAACTTGGCCGTCTCCTCGGAGGGCTCGTCCAACTTGACCAGCTGAAAGCGGCGGGCCAGGGCGGCATCCTTTTCAAAATACTTTTTATACTCCGACCAGGTGGTGGCCGCCACGGTGCGCAGCTCGCCCCGTGCCAGGGCCGGTTTGAGCAGGTTGGCCGCGTCGCTCATGCCGGCAGAGCCGCCGGCGCCGATCAGGGTGTGTGCTTCGTCGATGAAGAGAATGATCGGTTTTTCCGACGCCTTGATTTCTCCGATCACCGCCTTGAGCCGGTTTTCGAACTCTCCCTTCATGCCGGCGCCGGCTTGCAGCAGCCCCATGTCGAGTCCCAGAAGGGTGATGTCGGCGAGCAGGTCGGGCACATCGCCTTCCACCACCCGCAGGGCCAATCCTTCCACCACGGCGGTTTTGCCCACGCCGGCTTCGCCCACCACAATGGGATTGTTTTTGCGGCGGCGGGCCAGGATGTCCACCATCTGGCGGATTTCGCGGTCGCGTCCGAACACCGGGTCGATGTCGCCGCCGGCGGCCTTGGCGGTAAAGTCGGTACAGAAGCGCTGGAGGGCGGTGGCCTCACCCGGTGGGCCTTCCGTTTCGGTCACTTCACTTTCCCGGAGCGCTTTTTCAACGGATCCCCGGACCATTTCCCAGAAACCGGCGCCCAGGGCATCCCGGCTGACGGTGGTGAGCAGATCCACATAGGTGCCGCCGGCCAATTGTCGCGGCCGGTTTAGAAAAGCCAGCAGAAGGGCGCCGGAGCGCACCCGCGCCTCATTCAGATCCACCGAGGCCACCAGCCAGCCTTCCTGGAGCCATTCGAGCAGCAACGGTGAGAAGACCGGTTTGGCGGCGTTGCCGGTGTGGAACGATTCCAGGGCCTGGCTCAACGCCTTGTGCAGTCGTCCGGCATCCACCTCCTGGTGCGCCAATAAAAGCGGGATGTCCGCCTGGGGGTTGTCGAGCAACTTGAGCAGCAGATGCTCCACCGTCACCTCGTAATGGGTACGGGACACACACAAGCCCGCGGCACCTTCGAGACAGGCAGTGCAGTAAGGGTTCAAACGGCGCAGCAACGATTTGATATCCACGGTGAGCATGGTGTTTCCTCCTGATGGCTAAAGGTGGTGCATTTCAAAACGGGTACGCACTTCACCCAGGGACGGTTCTGAAAAGACCCAGCTGTTCACCCCCAGCCGGGCCCGTCGGGGATTGCCGAGGCAGATGGTTTCGGCCTGCCCGGCGGCCAGAATGAGCTCCACTTCGCATGCCAGGGGTTCGGTGATGAACAGCGCGGTGAGGGCCGCAAGGGTCGCATGCGCCGGGTTGCCGGGTGTGAACTGGTAAAAGCGGTCGCTGTCCAGCGGTCCGACCCGGATGCGGAACCGGCCCATGCGGTCCTCGATCATCTGCCCCACGTGGCTGTCCAGGCCAAGCCGGTTGCCGGTCATCCCCATCCGGAGCCGTTGGGATTCCGGAATGGCGGCTTGGCGCGGGATGCATTGCACGACGCTCAGCGACACCCCATTCAGGGCGTCGGCCAGCAGGGTGGTCAATCCAGCCGCCGAACGCGGAAATTGGGTGAACAGACCGATATAGCGCAGCAGCGAATAGGCGGGCACTCCCGAATCGGTGCCCCTCCGGCTGGCCTCCGATCCGAGGCCCAGCAGGCAGTAGAGACGTTCCAGGTGCGCCGGGTGGCGTTCTTCCGCCACCTGCAGGTACTGCCTGTATTTGAGCCATCCCTGGTAGAGCAGGTCGTAGAGCCGTTGATTGATGATGTCCAGGAAGTCCCGGGAAACCGTTTCGTCCTGGGCGGCTTCGGCCAGCAGATCTTCGGTGTAGAAGGTGGGCAGGGGCGATGGTCCGCCGTAGAGACCCAAAAAATTGGCTGTGATCCGATACACCGGCTCCCCTGCGTCGTCGCGACTCTGCTCGATCCTGTCAATATCGGCTGCCGGAAAGGCCAGGGAAAGGTTGGGACGCACGCGGATGCGATCCTCCATGGTCCCTTCGCTCTGCGTTTGTTGCTCGCGCACCGTGTGGCGCAACAGGCGCAACGCCTGGAAGAAGGCGTATTCCGGGCCGTTGCGCAGCAATGCCTGTACGCTCTCTTCGCCGCCTTCGGCGGTATTTAAATCAGCGGGTGATCGCCGATGCGGGCCGTCCATCGATACACCTCTCCTTTGAGCACCTCTTTGACCGATAACCGGGTATAGGTGTTCATGGATGCATACAAGCTGAAAAAGTGGTCCAGTACCGATCCGAAGAGAAACAGATCGCCCGGTCCGGCGAAGTGGTCCTGGCGGACCTCCAGGCCGATATCCCGGCCGCGCAGCACCACCCGTTGGACCAAACGGTCGGCGGGTGTGGCGCGCACCGCCTGGATGCCGGAGATCCGTTTCTGATTGGCCAGGAAAGCGGCTCGGTCGCGGTTTTCCTCAAAGTTATAAAGTCCCAGCAAAGCTTGGAGATTTTCGACGTCGGCCAGGGAACGGTAGTTGAGAACCAAGTGGGACAGTAATTTCCAATGCAGGTTGCGGCCGGGCAGGGCCAGAATGGAGGCCGTGGGCGGTCGCAGGTTGGTAAAGTCCACAAACTCGGGGGTGTTGCTGGTCGGATGGCGGATGTCCCCCCGTTGTAATCCTTCCGGTAACTGGCCGTTGGTGCAGAGTAACTGGATCGACAGGGTTTCCGGCGGCGGAGACCCCGTGCCCGGTGGGTAGGCCACGGAGAGATGGAAATCGGCGGACTGGCGTACCGGGGACTGTTGGATCCGCAAATGGTAGGTCGGTGCGGCCTCGGGATTGGGAGAGAACAGTTCAAAGGGGGCATAGGCCCGTTCACGAGCGGTGCCCTGGACGAATCCGGTCACTTGGGTGACGGTGTGTACCTGATAGTGCCCGCGCTCGCCACCGCTGGGATGCACGCGGTATTCGCTCTTGTGATGGTCGAGGCGGATCGGGTTGGCGTCGTGGGGAAACAGATTGATGGCCGGGGTAGCGGCCAGGGCAAAATGGTCCCGGCGCACCCGTGGCGGGGCAAAGGGCGGCGTGCTCAATTCGAAACGAATTTCAAATCGGTCGCCATCACCCCGGTTGTGCCACTGGTCCCAGCCGTTCAGGTCAAGGAAAAGAAATTTCTCGGGCAGCAGGAAGTACTCCTGGAGGATCCGGTAACCCGGAAAAGATTGGGATGGATAGCTGATGAGCGCATCGTCGCTGCCGAATCCCACTGGGCGAAGCTGTTCGGGCGGCAGTACGCAGACGCTATTGCCCTCCGTCGGTGTCAGCACGATCCGTCGCAGGTGGCGCTGCAGCAGCAGATAGATATCCGTCGCTTGTTGAACGTTGCCGGCCAGGTGCAAACGCAGTCGTTCCGGTTGCCACTCCTTGAGTGTCAGTCCCTGCAGGGCCAGCTGCAATCGGATGGCTGCCGGCTGTCCGGGCTTCTCCTCGTAGAATGCCTGTTCCAAAACCAGGGGGTGGACCGCCACATCGAAGCAGGTTTGAAACTGACAGGCGGTGCCTTCCACCGGCTCGGAGGCCAGGTAGGTCCCCCGGGGAACCCGGACGGTCTGACGGGGATTGGCCTTGGGCGTGAAGGCCACGATGGTCGCTGCCGGCAGGGGGCGCAGGTAGTGGGGCCAGATCAACTGGAACAACTCCTGGATGATTTCGGGAAAGTCGTCATCCAGTCGCTGGCGCAGCATGGCGGTCAGGAAGGCCACGCCTTCGAGCAGCCGTTCGGCATCCGGATCGGTGGACATGCCGCTGAGCATCGGCGCCACGGCCGGGTGGGCCTTGGCGAATTCAGCGCCCAGGTCGCGGAGGTGGGCCAGTTCCTGCTGGAAATAGTGATTGAACATGTCGGGCTACTTTTTCACGGTGATCTGCCCGCCGGCATCCAGGACGCTGTCGAAGGTCACCGGATGTTTTTGGCCGGCCGATACCAGTTGGGCGGTGATTTGAAAATTGACCGTCAGCGTCTCTTCCACCTCGTCCAGAAAGCTGACCCGCACATTGCTCAAGCGCGGTTCGAATTTTTGAATCGTGTCCCGTATGGTGCGCTCGATGGTCCGCCGCGATTCGGGATACCCGCTCATCAGATCGATGAAGTCAGGGATGCCGTAATCGTCCGCAATGGGTACGTTGCCCTGGCGCGTATTGAGAATGCGCTGCAAGTGGGCCTGGACCGACCGAATCATCCGCGGGGTGTCCTCGGTCACTCGGCGGCTTGGATTGCGGGCCAATTCACGGATGCGGTCCAGCAGGCGGTGTTCGCGCATGGTTAGTGTCCGCCCAATTCTTGCCACCCCCGTGGGATGTCAAATGCCCATATTCCAACGTCAAATGGCGCAAGGGCTTGCGGCCGAATGGACAATCGGCAGAATACCTTCATTTGACATGTGACATGGGCCATTTGACATCCCCCAGGGCGTTTTGATCACCACGTTGCTTCAATTGTGCAGGGGCCTGCTATGCACGGGGTGCCCGCCAGTCATCCGATCCCTCGGTGCCGGCCACCACATGGCTCCAGGTGATTTTCCGGTAGGTGAACGAGACATCCTCCAGGTGCGTGAAATGGGACTGGGCCGGATCCTGGCAGTTGGGCATGTAGCCCCTGATATTGACGATGATGGCATCTTCCAGCTCGACGGTATAGTAGTGTTCCTGCTGGCCGTCGGCGCTGGTGCGGTAAAATTTGAGGGTGCACTTGGTCAGACGCTCACCCATACAAAGGGCATTGAACAGCATGGGAGAGCATTTGTCGAACACCTTGGTGATGGTCAATGGTTTGTGAACCCTTTGTCCCGTGGGCTGCCCGCTTTGGGGATCCCGGGGAATGGTGACTTCGTGGGAGAAGGCTTCGACCAGGATCTCGTCTTCATGACCCTCCTGGTAAACGTTGCCGACACTCTCCTCGGTGAATGTGCCCTGGGTGATCAAACCCTGGTTGGTACCCTCTACAGTGAGGTAGGCTGGGGTTGGCATGGTTTCTCTCCTTGTGTGATGGGTTTATTCTTTGTCCAGTTTGCCGACGAGCGACAGGGTGAAAAAGGCGCCCATGTATTTGAAGTGGGGGCGCACTTTCATTCCCACCCGGTACCAGCCGGGTTCGCCTTCCACGTTCTCCACGGTAATTTGTGCCTGGCGCAGCGGCCGTCGGCTGCGCACCGAAGCCGGTGGGTTTTCCTGGTCGGCCACATACTGCCGGATCCATGTGTTCAGCTCCCGGTCCAGATCGGCGCGTTCCTTCCAGCTGCCGATGTTCTCACGCTGGATCACTTTAAGGTAGTGGGCCAGGCGATTGGCCACGTACATGTAGGGCAACTGGGTGCCCA
Organism: Desulfatitalea sp.; assembly: GCA_018224505.1. Classification (GTDB taxonomy): domain Bacteria; phylum Desulfobacterota; class Desulfobacteria; order Desulfobacterales; family Desulfosarcinaceae; genus Desulfatitalea. Next base: position 6,320 of record JAGTVD010000586.1, read on the forward strand.
GTTTGTAGTTGAGCTCGGCGTTTTTCCCTTCTTCGCTGATACCGAAGTTTTTGGGTTTCTGGACCGAGTTGGCGGAGAAAAAGCAGGCGTTGTCGCTGCCCTTGCGCATGGTCAGAGCGATGAAGCCCTCTTCGGCCAGCTCGAACTCCCGGCGTTCGGAGACCAGTACTTCGGTGGGGATCTTGGTCTGCACCGCGCCCATGGCTTCGAACTGGTGCAGCGGCAAATCTTCCACCGTACCGCCGCCCATGGGCCCGATGATGTTGGTGCACCAACGGTACTTGGCGAAACTGTCGGTCAGGCGCGTGGCAAAGGCGAAGGCGGCATTGCCCCACAAGTAATGCTCGTGGGTGGCGGATACATTCTCCTCGTAATTGAACGTCTTGACCGGCTGGGTGTCCCGGCCGTAGGGCAGCCGCAGCAGAAAGCGCGGCACGGTCAGGGCGACATAGCGGGCATCTTCGGACTCCCGGAAGGATTGCCACTTGGTGTATTGGGGGCCTTCGAACACCGCGTGCAGATCTTTCAAGTTGGGCAGTTCGTTGAAACTGTCCACCCCGAAGAATTGGGGACCGGCCGCCGCCACGAAGGGCGCGTGGGCCATGGCGGCCACGGCGGCCACATACTGCAGCAGCTTGATGTCCTGGGGTCCGGGACCGAAGTCATAGTTGGCGATGATGTTGCCGTAGGGCTGACCGCCGAATTGGCCGTATTCCGCGGTGTAAACCGTTTTGTACAGACCGGCTTTGGTCACTTCGGGAGCGTCCTCGAAATCCTCCAGCAGCTCCTGCTTGCCGATGCTCAGAATTTCGATTTTGATATTTTCACGGAAATCGGTTTTATCCACTAAATATTTGAGCGATCGCCAGGCCGACTCCAATTTCTGCAGCTCCGGGTTGTGGAGAATGGCGTCCAGCTGCGCGCTGAGTTTCTGGTCGATTTCGGCAATGAACTCGTCGATCACCGCATTGGAGACCTTGTCCACCGTGCGGCCGGGGACCACCAGTTGGGCCAGCAGGGCCTCCACCCCGCGTTTGGCAACGGCGTATCCTTCATCGGCGGGTTTGAGCCGGGTGGCGTCGACGATGTCGTCGAGCAAGGAGCCCTCTGCGGCCGGCGCACCTTCCGGCGCCGCGGCTTTTTCCATTTCACGTTCCTCAGCCATGCTACACACCTCCCTTTCTATTCCTTGTCCAGGTTAAGCTCTTTGAGCAACTTTTCCCGCGCCGATGCATCGGTGACGATTTCCTGAATTTTTTTGCGAAATTCCGGCCGGTTGCTCATGGGGCCCTTCAGGGCCGAGAGGGCTTCGCGCAGCTGCAGCAGCTGGTTGAGTTCCGGCGTGCGCTGGGCGATGCTTTCGGGAGAAAAATCGTTGATCGATTCGAAGGTCAGCGAAACCGCCATCTCCTTGTCCGGATCCCCGGACAGCTTATCCGGGGCGGAGATCTCAAGCTTGAGGTTCTGGGCCCGCATCACATCGTTGAAATTGTCCTTGTCGATACTGGTGGGTTCGCGCTCTTCGATCATGCGGTCATCCGGTTGCATTGTAAAATCACCGACCACCAGCATTTTCAGGGGCAGCTCGACCTCTTCCTTGGCATCTCCTGTGGCAGGCCGGTAGACAATGTTGACTCTCTCCTTGGGGGCGACAGTTCCTTCTTTGGCCATGGTTTTTCTCCCTTATTGAGGGTTTGGGGTTCAATGAAAACAGGTTCGTCAAAAACGGTCCAGTATGCCGTCGGCGGTTACGGGCCGGTGCGCAGGGCCGCGGCGGGGTCCACCGCCGCCATGCGATGCAGCATCTCCCCGGCGCGTACTTTGTGTTCGCTGTCACCCTGGGCGTTGAAGCTCTGCCAGGCGACGGTCAAGGCCTCCACCGCCAGGCCCGGCTCCCAGTGTTCCAACTGAAAGCGGTCCATGTCGCACAGCACCCGGTCCACATGGGGCAGTGCGGCCGGTGCTTTTTTATTTTCCAAAAGCAGTCGGATGATGGCCAGTCGACAGCGCATTGCCAGGCGGTGCGATTCGCTGCCTTGCATCTCCCGTTGCAGCAGGGCCACCGCCTCAATGAGCTGCTTCCGGCGGGCCATGGCCCGGGCTTTGGCGACCACCGCAACCAGCGGGTCGGTATCCGTGGTTCCGGTATCGGAGGTCGGTGTGACGGGGGCGGCCGTTGCGGTACCGATTTGCTCCAGCCACTGGCGGGTCTGGGGGTCGGCAAACGGGGTGCCGTCGGCGAAGTGCAGGGTCGCCAGGGCCGGCAGTCGGCGCAGCAGTGCGGCAGTTTCCTGACAGACGGCCTCCCTGGCCGCATGGTAGGCATCGCCCAGGTCCCCCAGGGCTTCGGCGACATGGCGATGCAGATCGAAACAGAAGATGTATTGGGACACCTTCGGCTCCGCATTGAGAATCAGGGCCGTCAGGTTGCCGGCGTTGCGTTGCGCTTCCATTTGAGTCATCACTTGGGGCGGTGGCGGGGCAATGGCGGTGTTGCCGTCGTTGTTCACCGGTGGGGTCGCCGTGACCCGCGCCCATCCGGCCACGCGGCGGTAGCGGTAGGGCAGTGGATCGCCGGCATCCTGCTGGAGCATAAAGAGGCTGACCTGGCGCAGTCGCTGCATCGCTGCGTCCGCCGCCCGGCGTGCGTCCGCCACACTGGCCAGACCCTCCGTGTCGGTGCCGGGCGCCGGGTTGGACGCCGGCTGAGGTGCGCCGGCGGGTGCTGATGTGGCCTGGGGAGCCCCGCCGGATGCTTGCGCAGCGGCGACCGCCGGAGGCTCCGGCACGGCAGGCTCTTGCCTGGCAACCGGTAGCGCTTCGATCCGGCGCTGCAGAGAACGCAACAAGGGCGCGTCGGGCATCTTTTCCGCGAGCAGACTGTCCATGGCCTGCAGGTTGGCTTGCAGGCGGGTCACCAGGTCAGCCGCCGATGGCGGTGGGGAGATGCGAGTCAAGGCGTTTTCGGATTTGTCCAGCCACCACGCGATGGCGCCGGCCCGTCCGCGCATCCGTTTTTTGGGGGGGTATAGGTTCTCCCAGAAGTTCTCCAGCAGTGCTCTGAGCAGGGCGGTGCCCTCGTCCAGGCCCGTGATCTGCCGGGTCATCAACAGCGCCACGGCCAGGTAACCGGCCACGGTCAGGTCCTTGGATTTGGTTTGCAATATTCCGACGGCCAAATCGGCGACGCGTGCCCAGTTCACTTGACCGGCGGCGGTGGGTGACGTCATTTTGTCAATTTCCGCTTGCAGCGCTTCGAAGTCGGGATCGTAGCGGACATCCGATCCGCCGGGCGATTCCGGGCTGATCGGTGTGGTACCCAATGTGCTTGTATCCATTGACTCTCAGTCCTTTCCGTCCACCTGCCACAGCCTTACGAAATCGGCCGTGCCCAGCGGTTGGCGCATCACGGCCAGATAGGCCCGTTGGGGCGTACCGCCCATGAAAACCGCCCGCGGTATGTCCGGGCAGCATTGGCCCAGGGCCATATGCCAGGCCGCTGCCCTGGTATCGGGATGCGACGTGCCGGCATCGTTTAAACCGATCATGACTTGGCGGTCTCTGTCCAGGTTAGCCTGGCAAAGGGTGAGCTGGTCCGCTGGGATCGATG
>JAGTVD010000587.1 GCA_018224505.1 Desulfatitalea sp.
AGTTTTTCTGGTAACAGTCCTTGATGAACTGCCGGAAGGTCTCACCGGGAACATCCGGGCTGTCAAAAATCCACTTTTCCATACGAATGAAATTTTCGACAAATGGCTTGTTGTCCATATGTTCCATAAACCCGACATACTTGTCAATCATGAGGCGGGCGGGATTGAGCATGAGAAAACCCAGGTTTAGAAAATCCCCCGGCATATTGCCGAAACTGTCCACCATGCGATCGGCATCGATGCCCTTCATCCAGACGTGCAGCAAGCCCTGTTGGGTATCGAAGTTGGTGGGGGCCACAGTGGTGATCAGCGTTTTGACCTTTTCGGGATGCAAAGAGGCGTAAATCACGGAAAACGTGCCCCCCATGCAGATGCCCATCAAATGGACTTTCGGTACATTGTGCCGGCGCCGGATAAAGTCGACCATGCTGTCCATGTAGCCATTGACATGATCGTCGATGGTCAGGAAACGGTCCATGCGTGTAGGATAGCCCCAGTCGATCATGTACAGATCGATGCCTTTGGAAGAGAGTATCCGCACCACGCTGCGATCCGGTTGCAGATCCAGCATGGTCTCTCGGTTGATCAGCGCATATACCACCAGAAGGGGGTGTCGGTACGCGGATTCACCTTGCGGAGGATAGTACTTCAATTTGACGCGGTCCTCTTGGTGCACCACCTCGTATGGCGTGGAAGCGATTTCGGTATCGAGGTCCTGCAACAGGATGTCCGCAGCCTTCTGCACGCGCTCCTGTGCTTCGTCGGCCCCTTCGGCCAGCCGCGCCAGAATCAGGTCAATGGGGATTTTGGGTTTATCCATGAGGCTCACTTCACTTATGGGTGCACGTCAGGCGCCTTCCGCCATTCAAGACTCCAAATGGCCGGCCCCGGCATCCTGTTCCAATTTCCGTATCCGCTTCTTCATCAGGTAAATCTCACGATAGAGCTCATCCATCTCCTTCTGGGTCGGCACGGACATGGCCTTGAGCATATCTTGCAACACCGCATCCCGGGAAGCCATGAACTGCTCCAGGGCATCCAGGGTCCGCCGCATGGTTTCGACATACTCCGGTGATTTCAGAAGGGTTATATATTGGCCTTCCAGGATCTTGATCCAGATCTTATAATAGGCGTCCTGATTATCCGGCAATTTGTTTTCAGCGGCCATTCGGGAGATCTCTTCCTGCAGACGGTTGAGGGTCTTTTCCACGGGCAGCATAAAGAGATCGATGAATTCGGTGAAAGCCACCTGAAAGCGGTTCACCTTGTCCAGGGACTGGTTCAGGCGTTCCTGGTAGAACCGGGTCAGCCCAAGCTGTGGAACGGAAAAAAACCGGCTGAATTCATTTTGGTAGGTTTCACTCCAGAATCGAATGGTTTCGCTGTTCAGATTGTCGAAGGAATAGGCAGAAGAGGCGTTACTGATGCGGGTCGCGCGCTCCATCCATTGCTGCTGGAAATGGGAAAAACCCTTCAGGCTCGCCTGCATCAGTTTCAAAGTAATTTCGGGCAGGATGCCGGCGAGATGGGTGGCGGAGGCAATACCCTCAGGCTCGCCGCCGGCGGAAGAGAGCGTTGTCAAGGTTTTCAAAACGGCTTCGAGGGACTCCTGGGCACGGGATTTTTGCGCTTTACCGTCTGCAGACGCCCCCTTCTCTTTATACTGCGCATCCGTTTCCGGCACCCAGCCGCGCAGCATGCCGCCCCAAAAATCGACGGCACTCTTGAACCAGGGGTTCATCACGTTCATGTCGCCGAATGGTGTCTGTTTCTCCTCGCCCATACGATACCTCGGTGCATGGAATGTTGGTCAGCTCAATCTGAATCTTCTCTTGCCGCCGCTACGTGCCAAGGCAGGCCTCATTCACACTTTCAACATAAGGTGGACCTCTGGTTTTTGTCAACGCAAAGATATGTCATTTTGCCCCAATGCCAGAGTGCCTTTGTTCGAGTTGTTCAAAATACTGGTTGTGGATTGCCTATCGTCTGGTCAATTTCCATACGCGTTCAATTGGATTCAGCTCAGGACCATAGGCCGGCAGGAACAACATGCAGAACCTGCTTGCGCACCTGTCACGCCAATCAGCATACAGTTTGGCATGATGATAACGGGCATTGTCGGTTATAAAACCACCACCTTCTGCCGGTATGGGAGCTGAATTGACGAAGCTGTTTCATAAATGCACAAAAGGTCTTTTTTCGACCAACTCCGATTTGGATGGGTGGTGGACAAATCGATTATCGAGCGGCTTCATATCCGCAACAGTGGGTCTGATGCTGTGATTGCCCCAAAAAACCCTTGCCAATCTTTTATGCAAACCCTAAACTCAAGGTCTCGCGCTCGCACTTTCTTCATGCAACCCTTGACCTGTGCTGCTGCTTTTCATATGAGGAATATCCCGTCTGGGAAAACATTAACGATATGGATCATTTTTTAAATAATTTCTAAAGTTAAAGAACCATTCGCCGAAAACAATCAGTAGATCAGTAGGTGTTTTTTGCTATTAATGCAACCATAGAGGCAATCATTGCAGCTCGTTGCCACAGACCAATTGAAAGACGGCGTGACCCTTGGCGAGGATGTCAGGGATATCAATGGCCGCCTTCTTTTGACTAAAGGCAAATCCATCGATGTGGACCAGATCCGGCTATTGAAAATATGGGGGGTCCCTGAAGTCCAAATCCAGGAAACTTACCAGGCCGTTGTTTCGGAAAATTGTGAACGAGAAATCCAGAAGCTTATCAAGATTGAACAAACCGTGGAAACGGTTTTCCAGAACCTCGATACGCACCATCCGGCCATCCACCGAATTTATAAAGCCGCCATTG
>JAGTVD010000588.1 GCA_018224505.1 Desulfatitalea sp.
GGACATCGCCCCGCGCCAAACCCTGGGCCTGGTGGGTGAAAGCGGATGTGGCAAATCCACTGTGGCGCGTCTGATCCTGCGATTGCTCGATCCCGACAGCGGCACCATCCGTTTTGAGGGCCGGGATGTCAGCAGGTTGACCGAAAAACAGTTCAAACCGCTGCGCAAGACGATCCAGATGATCTTTCAGGACCCCTACAGTTCACTCAACCCCCGCATGACCGTGTCCCAATCCATCGCCGAAGGCGTGCGCATCGCCGGCATCACCGCCAAGGCGCAGCAGCGCCAGCGCATTGAAACCCTGTTGCAGATGGTGGGCATGCCGGCGGCCAGCGCCGACCGCTACCCGCATGAATTCAGCGGCGGCCAGCGGCAGCGGGTGGGTATTGCACGCGCATTGAGCGTGTCACCGCGCCTGGTGCTGTGTGACGAACCCATATCGGCCCTGGATGTCTCCATACAGGCCCAGATCATCAACCTGCTCAATGATTTGCAGGACCAATTGGGGCTCAGTTATCTGTTCATCTCCCACGACCTGAATGTGGTCAGCTATATTTGTGACCATGTATGCGTCATGTACCGTGGCCGCATCATGGAATCCGCCCCTGCCGCGGCGTTATTCGATGACCCGCGACACCCTTATACCCTCAAGCTGCTCGCCTCGGCCCCGACCCACTTGACGCGCACGGCCGACGAGGCGCCCCCGGCCGAACATCCCCGGCAAGAGATGCCCGAAGGGTGCCTCTATGCCCACCATTGCCCTGATGTCACTGCCATTTGCCACCAGGAGACCCAGGACATGTATCCAGTGAATACGGATCATTGGGTGCGTTGCTGGCGTCAGGGCGACAAATCCCAATAAAGAGCCCGGGTGGCATGTTAAATGACCAACTGAAGCACCAAGCCAGCGGCTATGTCGCGTCGTGAAAAAACGCCGCCCCATCCAATAAAAAAAGGAACCGATGGCATAACCACCGGTTCCCTGGATTGTATTTTGATCTCCGCGAACGGAGGGCCGACTACCGTTTGGAGAACTGGAAACGGGCGCGGGCGCCTTTTTGGCCGTACTTTTTGCGCTCTTTCTCGCGTGGATCACGCTTCACGAATCCGGCCCTTTTCAATACAGGGCGAAGGCTGGCATCGAATTCCATCAACGCCTTGGTGATGCCGTGTCGGATTGCGCCGGCCTGGCCGATGATCCCACCCCCCAGCACCTTGATTTTAATGTCGAACTTATCCATATTGTTCGTCAGGACAAGGGGTTGGGTAATGAGGGTTTTGGCTGAATAAACCCGGAAATAATCTTCCAGGGTACGCCCATTGATGGAAATTTCGCCCTTACCTGGAGTCACCCACGTTTTGGCGATGGCGTTTTTTCGTTTTCCCGTTGCGTAATAAACAGTGTCCTGTGCCATATATAATCCCAAGTCACCTTTTATAATTAAAGTTTCAGCGATTGCGGTTGCTGGGCGCTGTGCGGATGTTCACCACCGGCATACACCTTGAGTTTCAGATACATCTGGCGCCCCAGGCTGTTCTTGGGCAACATGCCCTTGACCGCCTTGCGAATCAGCTCTTCCGGCTTCTCTTCCATCAACTTGCGCGCGGTGACTGATTTGATACCACCTACATAGCCGCTGTGACGGTAATAGGTCTTCTGCTCCATTTTACGACCGGTCAGTTTGATCTTGTCGGCATTGATGACAATCACGGAATCGCCGGTGTCTGCATGGGGCGTGAAGGCGGGGTTGTGTTTGCCCCGCAGGCGGGCGGCGATCTGCGAAGCCAACCGGCCCAGCACCGCACCGTCGGCGTCTACAAGACACCAGTGCCCGGGGTTGTCGGATGTTTTTGCACTGTACGTATACTTTTTCACGGTTTCTATCTCCTGCACGTTGTTCTGAATCCGACCTAACTAAATGATATTGGTCTCCAAGTCAAGGAAAATAGTTGGATTTGACTATAGATTTTCAGCTTTCAGGATCGCCTTGCCAACCTTGCAGGCGCGGTTCGATAAAGAGGGTCTCCGTTCACCAATCCCTAATGACCGCCCGGTACTTTTTGAAAACCTTTGACAAAAGCAACCGATTCGGGTTTTAAGCCAGGCAGTTTTTTTAAAAACGTCTTCATTTGAAAATTCAGCCACCGCGAAAAATGGGGCGCTTGATGTCCGGAGACATTGAACATCTTGAAATTGAAGTAAAATTCCACCTGCCAGACCCGCTTTCGATGGCAGATCGCCTGACGGCGCTGGGCGCCGTCGCCCAACCCAAGGTGTTCGAACGCAATCTCTGCTTCGATGACGACTGCAACCGATTGGTGCAGGCAGGACGGCTTTTACGGTTGCGCAAGGATAACCAGTGCCGTCTGACCTTCAAAAGCCGCCCCCGGCAGCAGACGAGCGATTTCAAAATCGTCAAGGAACTGGAGGTCACCGTCAGTGACTTCGACACCATGTGCGACATGCTCCATGCGCTGGGATATTGCCAAGTGCGTGTTTACGAAAAATGGCGCCAGACCTTCGAATGGGAAGATGTGTTGCTTTGTCTGGACACGCTGCCTTTCGGGCACTTTCTGGAAATCGAAGGTCCCTGCGAGGCAATCCGCAACGCCGCCACACAACTGACATTGGTTTGGAACGAACGGATCATTAAAAATTACCTGGCCATTTTCGAAGTGCTGCGCGATGGACTGAATCTGCCCTTCACCGATGTCACCTTCGACCACTTTGAGGATAGTCGAATCGATATCGCACCGTTTTTACCTGTCTTGTACGCTGCAAAGTCGTGTGAAATGCCCCATGTCCGATGAAAGCGCGCCTCGCTCATTCACGGTGATGAGTCTGAATTTACGCTTCGGCCTGGCCGAGGATGGGCCCAATAACTGGGTGTGCCGCCGCCATGCCTTCGTACCCTTGATAGACGCTTTTCCCTGTGATTTTTTCGCGTTTCAGGAAGCCAACGATTTCCAAGTATCATATTTGTCCGCACTGTTGCCGGATCATGACCACATCGGCCAGCGCGATCCGGCCCCGAAGCGCTGGCAAAGCAATGTCCTCTATTATCACCGCCGGTGGCGCTGCCTGCACCGTGAGCACTTTTATCTGAGCACCACACCCCACAAACCCAGCCGCTTTCGTGGCAGCCGTTGGCCACGCCAGTGCACCATGGGTGTTTTCCAACACCGATGCTTTTGCCTGGTAGTGGTGAACACTCACTTCGACTTTTCCGAGGAGGTTCAAATCCGCAGCGCCCGATTGATTCGCAAACGGTTACGCCGTCATGCGGGCAAGGGCCCCACCATTCTGATGGGCGATTTCAACAACACCCCTGAAAGTGCCTGTTATCAGGAA
>JAGTVD010000589.1 GCA_018224505.1 Desulfatitalea sp.
CCCTCGGCGTTCACCTGATCCTTGACGGCCTTGCCGCCCGTGGAATTTTCAAAGATCTTCTGAAAGTTGACCGTTCCTATTTTGGCGGCGTTCGCGCTGAAGCCGCCCGGGATGCCCAAGGCCAGCAAACAAACTAAGAATGAAACGAAAAATAGTGTGTGACGCACTTGCATGTTACCTCCCGTGGCTGATGTTGAAAAGCCGGCTTGCCAGGCCGTTGCGTGCATTTGATCTGACTTGCACCGTTTTTGTCTCAAAACAGCGCACTTTGCAAGTTGTTTAAACGGTGCCTCTTAACACTCATGACCATCCCGTTGCGGTTATGACGGCCAGAGCACCCTTCGGACGTCAGAAAGAGCCCCCTAAAGTAAATTCCACTTGGCCCGTGGACTCACCCTCTTTGCGATCCAGGATATAGCCATATTCCACCCGGATCGGTGCGATGGGCGACAACCAGCGGATGCCGCCCCCGGCGCTTTGGCGCAGGTTCCCCAGATCGATATTGCCCTTATAGATATTGCCGGTGTCGTAAAAAAAGACCCCAAAAACACCCGCATCTTTCAGGATCGGGAATAAGAGCTCAACGTTGAGTTGAACCATTTTTTCGCCACCCACCTTGACCAGGTTGCCATCCTGGTTGACCTCGGTCAAGAAGACCCCCCGCCAACCGAACCCGCGCATTGAGTTGATGCCGCCCAGGTAAAATTTTTCATAATCGGGTATCAATTTGTTGTCGTCGTTTTTGTGCATGATACCCAAACGGGCGTTGACCGAGCCGATCAGGGAACGATAGAGGCGGTGATACCATGTGGTCTGCAGGATGTATTTGCTGAATCCGATATCGCCGCCCACCCCGGCATACTCCCAATAGATGCTGTGGCGCGACCCATCGGTGGGCGTAAAGGTGTGGTCGCGGGAATCGTACACCAGGCGAAGATTGACACTGCTGGTGATGTTGGTGCCTTCCAACTCTTTGATGCTGTCGGCAACCGTCGTTTCATACCCCGGTTGAATATCGATGGTGCTCTCGTCGATGCTGTAGCCCCAGAAAAAGCGGGTGTAATCGGCCACCGGATAGCCGAATTGCAAGCCGCCGCCATTGCTTTTGCGTTCGTAATCGTCATAATCGCGCAATTGGTTGTAGGCGTTGATGCTGGCACTGAACTGGCTGTCAAAAAGATAGGGCTCGGTGAAGTTGAAGGAAAAAAGAGTGGTGCGCGCGCCGATCTGCCCTCCGAAGTCAAGGGTCTGGCCGCGGCCGAAAAGGTTGCGCTGGGCAATGGAACCGGTGAAAAAGACGCTCTCCTCCGAACTGTAACCCGCGCCGAAACTGAAGGTGCCGGTGGGTTTTTCGGTGACATCGAGTACCAGATTCATCTTGTCATCGGCGCTGCCCCGCAGGGTGTCCACCTTGATATCTTCGAAATAGTCCAGCCGGTAGAGGTTGCGAATACTGCGTTTGAGACCGCTGCCCCTGAACAGCCCCTGTTCGGCCACATGCAGCTCACGGCGGATCACTTTGTCCCGGGTCCGGGTATTGCCTTGGATGATGATGCGTTCCAGGTAGATCTGGTCCCGTTTGCGCACGTCGAAGGTGATGTCCACCACCCTTTGCTCAGGGTCTTGTTGCAGGCGGGGGACGATGTCGGCATAGGCATAGCCCTCGTCGGCGTAAATATCGGTCAGCAGGAGCACATCGTTGCGCACCAGATCGCGGTTGAAATAGGTCTCCCCGGGCGAACGAAGCATGGCCAGCAGCTCATCCGCCGGCAGGATCAGCTCACCCGCCAAATCCACGCGGCCCACTTTGAACTGGTCGCCTTCATCGATCTGAAAGGTGATGCGGATGCCGTCAGGCTGTATCTCCACCTGGGGTTCGCCTACCCGTACATTGACATATCCCTGGTTACTGTAAAAGGCGTTGATGCGGGCCACGTCCTGGTCCAATTGGGCCCGATCCAGGTCGCCGGACGATGTGAGCCAATAGAAGAACCCCTTTTCCGACACTTTGATGGCCTTTTTCAGCGCCCGGTCATTAAAGGCATGGTTGCCTTCAAAGATGATTTCCGTCACATAGATTTTAGGCCCCTCGTCGATAATAAATTCAAGATCGGCCTGGTTGTTATCCAGATCCCGGATGTCATAATCTACTTTAACCTGGTGATAGTTTTTGTTCTTGTATACCGTTTCGATCTGATCGATGTTGCTGTAAATCCGAAAAATATTGAGAATCGCACCCGTGCTGATGGTCAGGTTGTCCCGGATATCGTCCTCTTTAATATACGAATTGCCACGGATGTTGATGCGCCGGATGGTGGGTTTCTCTTTGACATCAAATACGATGGCACGTCCATCGGGGGTGGGCTGGGCCTCCACCCGGATATCGTCGAAAAACCCCATGCCGTAAATGGTGCGCAGATCCCGGGTGAGGGATTCGGCTTTGTAGACACTGCCGGGTTGTGTCTCGATCACGCGCAGAATCGCGTCGGCCTCGATCCGCTGGTTGCCTTTGACCGTGATTTCGGCCACCCGTTCCCGTTGAAACAGCACCAGGGATATCTGATCGGCCAATTCGCCGGTCACCGTGATGAGATTCTCCAGGTCGCGGCCCTGGGCGAAGAATCGCGTCGGGTCGACCCCCGGGTCAACCGTCAGCATTCGGGTGTCGAGGCTGAAGTGGCGGTCGATGAGGGTGAAACTGCCCCATATGACTCGCTGCGCTTTGTATTGCATTCCCAAGGTCCGGATGGTGTCCGGGCCTCCGGCCGCGGCCGTTTGCATCACCGCCTCGCTCTCGCCCAGGGGAACGGTGACAGCCTGGGCCCCTTCGCTGCGCAGCCGTTGGGCCAGCAATTCCGGGATTTGATCACGCAGGTAGGACAGATCCCCCTGAGCATTGACCTCAAAGGGTATCACCAGAACCCGTGTCGGCGTTTCCGCAGCGCCGGCCGCTGTTGCGCCGAGACAGGCAGCAGCGGCCACCAAAGTGAGCAACGCATGGCGGATCAATCGCATATCGGGAAACTTCCAAGACCTTTGAAACATTGAGTCGTCCATTTCGTGTGTGTTTCGCTACGAACGCAAATAGTCGAGCCGGCCATCCACGATGGTGGCTTGGCGTTCCATATAAGAAGCCAGGGCCATGTTGTGGGTGACAACCACCATGGCCATGCCTAACTCCTGGTTGAGTTCAAGCAGCAGGCGATGCACCTGGTCGCTGTTCTGTTTATCCAGGTTGCCCGTGGGCTCATCCGCCAGCAATAGGGGCGGATGGAGCACCAGCGCCCGGGCCAAAGCCACCCGTTGCTGCTCGCCACCGGAAAGATCCGCCGCCTTGTGGTGAATTCGCTCGGCCAGACCCACCCGTTTCAAAATGGTGGTCGCCATCTGGGCGGCTTGGTCTTTTTCCACGCCTTGGATCAAAGCCGGCATGAAAGTGTTCTCCAAAGCCGAAAATTCGGGTAGCAAGTGGTGGAATTGAAACACAAATCCCAGGCTGCGATTTCGGAAACGGGCCAATCGTTGTTCGTTGAATCGCAGGATATCTTCGCCCTGGAAGAGCAGCACGCCGCTGTCCGGCTGATCCAGGGTGCCCAGGATATGCAGCAGCGTGGATTTGCCGATACCCGAGGCGCCCACAACGGCCAGGGTCTCCCCGGGTCGCAGCGTCAGGTCCATGGCATCGAGGATCACAATGGGGGTTTTGGTACTTTGAAACGCCTTGTGGATGCCTCGGGCCTGGAGCAACACCTCTTTCGATTGTTGTGGCGCACCAGAGCGCATGCCGTGTGGCGGTCGTTCATCAACCATAACGAATCGCCTCCAATGGATTGAACCGGGCCGCCTGCCGGGCCGGATAGAGGGTGGCCAGAAAACAGATCACCATGGCGGAGAGCGCCACCACCAACACATCGGCAGCGGCCAGATCGACCGGCAGGGCCGTGATATAATAGACTTCCCCGGGCAGGCGGATCCACCCCCGGGTTTTTTGCAGATAGCACAACCCGGTGCCCAGTACGACCCCCGTGCCGGTGCCGATCAGACCGATCAGCATGCCCTGGGCCACAAAGATGCGCCGGATGGTGGCGTTGGTGGCTCCGATCGTTTTGAGAATGGCGATGTCCTTGATTTTTTCCATTACCAGCATCACAAGGGAACTGGTGATGCTGAAGGTGGCCACCAGGGTGATCAGGGTCAGCGTGATAAACATGGCCGCCTTTTCGAGCTTCAGGGCGGCAAACAGATTCTGGTTCAACTGCATCCAATCCCGGGCGCGATAATCGTTCTCCAACGCTGAGATGATGCGGTTACCAATGCCCGTGGACTCGAAGATACGTTCGACGCGCACTTCCACGGCATTGACCGATGTACGGTCCTGGGAGAGTGCCTGGGCATCCTCCAGACGGACGAACACCAGGCCCCCGTCATACTCATACATGCCGGTGTGGAAAAAATCGACCACTTCGAAGCGTTTCATATAAGGGATAAACCCCACTGGTGCCAGGCTGCCCCGGGGTGAGATGACAAAAAGGGTGTCGCCCCGGATCAGACCCAGGGAACGGGCCAGGTCCCGGCCCATAATCAGCGGGGCGGCGCCGTTCGCACCGGCCGTGGTTGCCAGGGATGCCAGGGCGGGCAGGGCCAGACCTTCCCCCGCTGCCACGGGATCCACCCCTTTTAGCACGGCACCGGTCATTCGTGCTTCAGCCCGCAGCATCACTTGGAGTTCCTGCACCGGCCAGACCGCCCGCACACCGGCGGTCTGGCCGGCTTGCTGAACGATCCGGGCATATTCCCGAATGGGTTGGTGGTGGCGGTCGATGACCAAGTGGGGCTCGATGCCCATGATGCGGGTTTTCAAGTCCGATTCAAATCCGGACATCACCCCGATGACCACGATCAGGGCTGTTACCCCAATGGCCACCCCGGCCATGGACAACAGGGTGATCAGCGAAAGGATGGTGCGCCGGGGTCTGGATTTGAAGTAGCGTCGGCTTATGAAAAATTCGAATCTCATCGGCCTCTCGATCGGCGTGCCGCCCTGTTCCGCAATTCGCTGTAACGCCGGGCGGCGCCTCCGTACCGTTATATACTTTTGGGCTTCATGTGCGGAAAGAGGATCACTTCCCGGATGGAGGGCGCATCGGTCAATAGCATGGTCAGGCGGTCGATGCCGATCCCTTCGCCGGCCGTGGGGGGCAGGCCGTACTCCAGCGCTTCGATATAATCCTCATCCATTGCATGGGCTTCCGCATCCCCGTCCAAACGTTCCCGGCCCTGCTGCATAAACCGGCCGCGTTGATCTTCGGGATCGTTGAGTTCCGAAAAACCATTGGCGATCTCGAATCCGGCAATAAACAATTCGAATCGTTCGGTCTTTTCCGGATCTTGCTCACTGCGGCGGGAGAGCGGAGAAACCTCCACAGGATAACCGGTGATAAAGGTGGGCTGGATCAACTGGGGCTCCACCAGGGCATCGAACAGTTTGGTGATGATTTTGCCGATGGAGCGCGTTTTGGTCAGCGGCACCTTTTTGGCGGCAGCAAAATCGATCAGTCCCTGGTGGTCATTGATCAACTGGGGCGGCAACCCACCCATCTCCTCCAGGGCAGTGGTCAGATCCAGGCGTTGCCAGGGACCCGCCAGTTGGATCGTCCGGCCTTGATAGACGATCTCGGTGGTGCCCAACACCTCCTTGGCCATTTCGCTGAAAAGCGTTTCGGTCAGATCCATCAGATCCCGGTAGGTGGCGTGGGTTTGGTAGAACTCCAACATGGTGAACTCAGGGTTATGCTGGGTGGAGACCCCCTCGTTGCGAAAATTTCGGTTGATTTCGAAGACGCGCTCGAAACCGCCCACCACCAGCCGTTTGAGATAGAGTTCCGGGGCGATGCGCAGGTAAAGATCCATGTCCAATGCATTGTGATGGGTCACGAAGGGAGTGGCTTCGGCACCGCCGGCAACAGGCTGCATCATGGGTGTTTCCACCTCCAGGTAGTCGCGCTGGAGGAAAAACCGGCGGATCGCTTGAATGATCCGGCTGCGGGTGATGAACAGCTGGCGCACCTCACTGTTCATGATCAAGTCCAAATAACGCTGGCGGTAGCGCTTCTCAGGATCCTTCAACCCATGAAATTTTTCCGGCAGGGGTCGCGTACTTTTACACAACAGCACCACTTGATCGGCCAGCAAGGTCCATTCACCGGTCTTGGTCTGGAAGAGGGTGCCGGTAAGTCCTACAAAATCGCCGATATCCATGCGTTTAAACTGATCATAGCCCGCGTCGCCCACCTTGTCCTTGCGAATGTAGGCTTGCATCGGGCC
>JAGTVD010000590.1 GCA_018224505.1 Desulfatitalea sp.
ACACCGGCGGAGGCCCGGGCGCTGATCGCCACCACGGGATATCCGGTGGTGGCCAAGCCCGATGCCGGAGTAGGGGCTCTGGACACCTTTCGATTGGACGCTGAGGCGGACCTCGATGCCTTCTTTGCCGCTAAGCCCGAGGCGGACTATATCATGGAGGCCTTCGTCCAGGGTGCCATTGTCTCCTTCGATGGGCTGGCCGACGCGCACGGAGAATTGGTTTTTTACACCGCCCACCGCTTTTCCCAGGGCATCATGGAGACCGTCAACGAGGACCGGCACCTTCACTATGTCTCGATGCGCGAGATCCCGACGGCCCTTGAACTGGCGGGGCGGCAGTGCATCCGGGCTTTCGATGTGAAGGCCCGTTTTTTTCACATCGAGTTTTTTGAAACCGCACCGGGTGACTATGTGGCCCTGGAGGTGAACATGCGGCCGCCGGGCGGATACACCACCGACATGTTCAACTATGCTTGCGATGTCGATGTTTACAAGCTCTGGGCGCAGGTGATGATCAGCGGATCGGCACCCGTGGATTATCAGCGTAAATATCACTGCTGCTATGCCAGTCGCAAAAAACGTTACGATTACCAGCACAGCCACGAGGCGGTGACGGCCCGCTGGAGTGAGGCCATGATGCAGGTGGTGCATGTGCCGGGCGTCTTCAGCAGTGCGCTAGGGGACTTGGGTTACATTTTTCGCGCGCCGGATATGGCACGCATCGACGAGATCGTTCAATTCATTCAAGCGACCCGATGAAGTATAGGATGTCATCATGCAGATCGAAGAACACCGCTGGCAAAGTCCCCATCTTGGGCGGGAGATGGCACTCAAGGTTTACGGCCACTGGGGACGGCCGTTCATCGTTTTCCCCTGTTCCAGGGGGCGCTACTTCGACTATGAGGGGCTTGGGATGGTGGCGGCCATCGCGCCGTTTATCGATAGCGGGAAGGTCAAGCTTTTCTGTGTGGACAGTATCGATGCCGAATCCTGGTATGATTTCAGTGTGTCACCTGCCGAGCGCAATGCCCGCCATGAGCGTTACGACGGCTATATCACCGCCGAGGTGGTCCCTTTTGTGCGCCGCCACTGCCACGACGAACATTTGCGCATCATGACCACCGGCTGCAGCATGGGGGCGTACCACGGGGTTAATTTCTTTCTCCGGCACCCTGACCTGTTCTCCGGCACCATCGCCCTCAGCGGCCTTTACCGCCTGGACCGGCCCGAATTCGGTAATGGTGCCGACGATCTTGCTGCCGTCTACTTCAACTCGCCAGTGAGCTATCTGGCAGGGATGACCGATGACTGGTATTTGGAGCGCTATCGGGCAAGCACGATCATCCTTTGCGTAGGGCTGGGCGCGTGGGAGGACGAGGCCATCGAAGACACACGGGCGTTGCACCACATCTTCCGCGAAAAGGGTATCGGTGCCTGGATCGACTACTGGGGCTATGATGTCAATCACGATTGGCCCTGGTGGTACCGCCAGATGAACTATTTTCTGGGGCGACTCTACGGATAATCAACCGGTGGACACCCGACCATCATAACATCTCAACCGCCGGGGCCGTGGCCGGTTCCACCGGGTCGAAATCCACCATGGCGCCATTGCCGCCTTGGGCGATACTGCAGTTGATGACCAGGGTGGGGCCGACCCATTCCATTCCCGGGTCTTCATGGATGTGCCCGCAAATCACCATCCTGGGCCGGTGTGAGGAAATGATCCGCGCCACCGATCGAGAGCCGGCGTTGAAGCGGCCGAGCACCCGGTCAAGGGTCCCGAAGGGAGGTGGGTGAACCACCAAAATGGTCGTGGGCGAGACCAGTTGGGCAACAGATGCCGTGAGTCGTTTTTCGAATAGACGCAAACGGGTTCTGAACGGTACGGGCACGGTGCCTGAGACGCCGACGAATTCGCAGCCTTGCAATTCAATTTTCTGTAGATGCAGGGATCTGATGCGCGAGTATCTGTCGAGAGTTCGTTCATGCCATGCCAGGTCGCTGTTGCCCCTTATGGCCAGCACCGGAACCGTCAAAGCGTTTAATCGGCTGAACACGGCGCGGGGCTGCACGTAATTGCAAATATCACCGGCCATCACCAGCAGATCCGGAGAATACTTTTTCACTGCGGATTGGATCCGGTCGAGGCGCTCGGGTTTGGCATGAATGTCGGCGACGGCGTATAGGCGCATGGGATTTATACCGTCAAGGTCGCATCATTTTATTATAGTCAAGGGCCCGTTGGATTGCCACACCGCTTTGCTCCGCAACTGCCAGCGCGAAGTTGATGTCCGCAGGAGAGAAATAGCGGACCTTGGCCGTCAGCAGACGCAGGATGCCGATGATCTCATCCTGGACGGTGATGGGAACGGCCAGGATGCTGCGAATCCCTTCGCGTGCCGCTTCCTTGTGATAGAGGGTGTGCATGTCCTGTTGGGCATCGGGGATCACCATAGGCTCACCCTGCTTGAGGTAGTAGGTGGCCAGTTCTTCGTCCAGCGGCCCCCGTTGCAGGTAGGCTTGGCTCAACCCGTGGGCGGCTTTGAGGGCCAGTTTGCCCCGGGGCGTCTCGATGAGTCGTATGGTGGCCGCTTTGAGATCCATAATGGCCGGCAGGCGGGTGACGATGAGATTCAGGATGGTGTCCAGCTCATAAGTGGCGTTGATCGTTTTGCCGATTTCATGGATCGCCTTGAAATAGGTCAGCTGGTTCTGCTGGTCTTTGAAAATCCTGGCATTTTCGATGGCGATACCGCACTGCTCGCCCAAGGCGGCCACGAATGCGATTTCTTCCGAACTGTAGGTGCGCGGGTGTTTGGTCAGCAGCCGCAAAATGCCATTGATCTGCCCGCGTATGGGGATCGGGACCACCAGGATGGTTTTGATGCCTTCCTGGTGGGTCGCTGCGGGGAAATTAATTCTCGGATCCTGGTCGGCGTCTTCGATGACAATGGGTTCGCCTTTCAATGCCTTGAACACCGGCTCCTCGGTATCGATGGTGCCGCGATTGAGATAGGCATCGCTCAAGCCGCAAGACGCCCGTAAAACAAGATGTTTGCCTGAAGCATCCAGTAGACGGATGGTGGCTGCATCGACATCGAAAACTTCCGGGATTTTACGGGCAATGAGCGCGAACAATTCGTCGGGATCGAGGCTTGAAGTGATCGTTTTGGTGACCTCGATAAACAGTTCCAAAAATTTCGTTTTGTCTTCCACGGTCATCGGTAGCGTCTCCGTTCTGTTCTGTATCGCATGCCAACGGGTGCACGGTGTCCGTTCGCACAGGTGTCACGACCAAGGTCGATTGCCCGGGGAATTGCCAGGGTTTCCGCTGGGCCGAATTGTATTGGCTCCTGGCTGAAGCTGTCAACGAAAAGGTTACACGAAATGGTTTTCGAAAAAGGTCGTCAGTGGAAAGGGATATCAGCAAAGGGTTGCGCGGCTTGCTCGGATCCTCCATAGTTCGATAAAGGCGATATCATGGGATGGTCCTGTGAGCCGTCAGAGCGGTTTGCCCCTTTTGAAGGAGGTGCGGTATGGCAGAGTCCAAATGCCCGCAATGCGGTTGCCGGCGATTTTATGTCAAGAATCCCGACGACGCATATGATATCTATGAATTCGAGTGTCGGAACG
>JAGTVD010000591.1 GCA_018224505.1 Desulfatitalea sp.
GCCAAGCGCCGATATACTGCATTTGTCAGCAAGGGCATCCCCATGGGCAAACGCACCGACCTGACCGGAGGTGGCCTGCTGCGCAGCCAGGGCGGATGGGCCGCTCTGAAGGCCAATCGGCAGGCCGGCAGGTACCAAAAGGGTGACGAGCGCATTCTGGGGGATGGCCTTTTTGTGACCCGTGTGCTGGCCGAGGCCGAAGAACGCTTGAACACCCCATCCAAATTACGGGCCCAGGGATATGATCTTGACCGGCTGATCCACGTCGTGGCCGATTGCATCCAAATCACGGCGGCGATGCTCCTGGATCGTCAACGCGACCGGCGGCGCACCCGGGCCAGAGACATGCTCTGTTTTCTGGCAACGGACCGCCTCGGCACTACGCAAACCGAGCTGGCCGAGCGCCTTCAGTTAACCCAATCGGCCATCAGCCAGGCGGTGGCGAGGGGTCGAGCCTTGATGGCCAATGACGCCTATCCGGTCTTGAACCGATTATTTTAGGAATTTCCGGACCATGCCATTGCCTCCACGGCGGTGCTCAGGATTGCCATCGCGCATCTGACGGGCAAGCAGTCCGGGTATTAGACACGATACTTGCCGGCCACGATGCCATAGCGGCGCATGATCTGCTGCAGGGCCTGGCGCTCGAGGCCGCACAGGCGCGCGGCCTGTGAGACATTGCCCTGGCACTCGGCCAGCATGTGGCCGATGTAGGCATGATTGAAGTGACGCAAATTGCGCTCTTTGGCGTTTTTGTAAGGCAGGTTCTTTAACCCGCTGTCCAGATCGGACGCCGGTGCCGACTCTTCGTGCAGGCCCACATCGGCCGGGCGGATGGTGGCCTCGGGCGAAAACAGAATCCCCTGAAGGATGACATTCTCCAACTCGCGGATATTGCCTTCCCAGTAGCGCCTCTGGAAAATGGCCATCAGTTCGGGTGATATGGATTTGCGCGGCTTGTTCAGCTCCCGGCAGTGCTTTTCCAGCAAGTGGTTGGCCAGCAGCGGTATGTCCTCCACGCGTTCCCGCAGGGGCGGCAGGTGGATGGGCAGCACATTCAAACGGTAGAAGAAGTCTTCGCGGAACTCCTGACGACGGATCTTAGCCTTCAGATCCTGATTGGTGGAGGCCACGATGCGCACATTGACCTGAACCGAATGCACATCCCCCAGCGGCTTGATCTCTTTTTCCTGCAGGACCCGCAACAGTTTGGTCTGGATGGTGGGGCTGATGTCGCCGATTTCATCCAGAAAGATGGTGCCGCCGTGGGCCTCCTGGAACAGACCGATGCGGTTCTGGGTGGCATGGGTGAAGGCGCCCTTTTTGTATCCGAACAGTTCGCTTTCCAGGATGTTTTCGGGCACAGTGGGGCAGTTGACCGCCACAAAGGGGCCGGTGCGCCGCAGGCTCAGGGCGTGAACCGCCCGGGCGGTCAGGTCCTTGCCGGTGCCCGACTCGCCGGTGATGAGCACCGTCAGATCATTTTTGGCCACCATCTGAATGGTTTCGATCACCCGCCGCATGCCCTGGCTTTGGCCCACCATCTGCTGAAAACCGACATCCTCCCGGCAATGTTTCTGCAGCCGCTGGTTCTCCCGGATCAGGCGGTTTCGTTCCAGTGCTTTTTCCAGGCGCAGAATCAGGGTGTCGTGTTCGAAGGGCTTGGTGATAAAGTCGTACGCCCCGGCGCGCAAAGCGGCCACCGCCATGTCGATGTGGCCGTAGGCAGTCATCATTACCACCGTCAATCCCTGGTATTTGCTGCGGATCGCGTCGAGCAGCGCCATGCCGTCCATGCCCGGCATTTTGATGTCCGCCAGCACCAGATCGAACGTTTCCTGCCCCAGCAGGTGCAGCGCCGACTCGCCGGTGGCGGCGGTCCACACCCGGCATTGCAAATCGGGCTCCAGGCTGCGCTTGAGCAACTGCAGCATGTCGGGTTCGTCATCGACGATCAACAGGTTCGGAGGCATGATTCTCCCTTCGAGTCGGAGTGTTGGCCACCGGCAGAACGATGGTAAATGCGGCCCCTTGCCCGGGTGTGCTTTCCACCCAAATATCACCCCCATGGTTCTTGATGATCCCGTAGCTGACCGACAGGCCGAGCCCGGTGCCCTGGCCGGTGGGCTTGGTGGTGAAGAAAGGGTCGAATATGCGGTTGAGCAGATCGGCTTCGATGCCGGGGCCGGAATCCTGCACCCGGATGCGGACCTTGCGGCCGTCGACCGCCTGTGCGGTGCTCACGGTGATCGCTCCGCGGCTGCCCACGGCATGTTGGGCATTCATCAGCAAATTGATAAAAACCTGCCGGATCTTCTTTTCGTCCAACAGCAGCGGCATTACCCTGCTGTCGTAGGCGGTGCTCAGTTGGATCTCGTCCATGCGGGCATGCTGGCGCATGAAATGGATCACATCGTCTATCAAAGCGTGGATATCGCACAGTTCCCGTTTGGGCGCCGAAGTGCGCGCAAAGTTCAGCAGGTCTTCCACGATAGACTTGCAATGGCGCACCTGCTTCTCGATGGTTTTCAGATCGGCGATGCGGTCGGAGTGCTTGTCTTCGTTGCGCAGCATCAACTGGGTATAGCCCAGGATAATGCCCAGGGGGTTGTTGATCTCATGGGCAATGCCGGAAGACAACTCGCCGATGGAGGCCAGCTTGTCGGCCTGGGCCATCTGTTCGCGGGCCATGTGCTGTTGCTCGATATCTTTGACCAGAAAATGAAACTTCTCCTCCGCGCCCTCGACATCCTGTGCCAATCCACCGCTGAGCAGCACGCGCCGGCTGTGGCTGCCATCGACATTCAGATCGAATTCGGAACTGGCGATAAAGCCCAGATCCGCGATGGTCTCCCTGATCCGCTGCCAATCGGCATCGTCCCTGAAAAAATTGCCCAGGGAGGGCATGCGGGCTCCGGTGTCCACACCTTCCAAACCGAGCATGGCGCGGCCGGCCGGGTTGAGATCCAATATGCGCCCATCCTTGCCGGTTACAGCGATCATGTCCTTGGAAGCTTCGAAAATGCGCCGGTACTTGTATTCGGAGTGGGCCAGGGCGCGGGTGCGCTCTTCGACCCGCTCCTCGAGCCCCTGGTTCAGGTGCAGCAACGCCTTGTGAGCGGCGGCCAACGCCTGGCGATCCCGGATGATCCCCTGGTAGATGGTCCAGGTCCGCTCGAAATAGAGGGTGGCCGCTCCCACCATCACGCAGGTGAGGGTGTTGATGGCCCCGCTGTAAGGCC
>JAGTVD010000592.1 GCA_018224505.1 Desulfatitalea sp.
AGGTTTTGCAGACCTCTGCCTTACCACTTGGCTATGCCGCCAAAAAAAATGGAGCGGGAAACGGGATTTGAACCCGCGACTTCGACCTTGGCAAGGTCGCACTCTACCACTGAGTTATTCCCGCTCATTTTGAAAAGCCGTAAATACCGACAAATTCGATCCTTGTCAACTAAAAAATCAGTAAAATGTTCAACCGCGCAGCAATCGGCGATAACGAACGAAGTAATCGATGCCCGACCAGAGAGTGAAGATCAGCGCGCCCCACAGGAAGAACATGCCGATGGCGTGGATGTTGATGCCGATCACCGGATAGTGGATCAGCAGGGGGATGGCGGCGGCGATCTGGAAGCCGGTTTTCAGCTTGCCCAGATTGGAGGCCGAGACATCCTCCTGGTTCTGGGCCATGAGGCTGCGCAGACCCGATACGGCCAGCTCGCGGCCGATGATGACACACACCACCCAGGCGGGCACCCACCCAAGGGAGGTCAGCATGATGAAAGCGGAGGATACCAGCAGCTTGTCCGCCACCGGATCCATCACCTTGCCCAGGTTGGACACCATGTTGCGCTGACGGGCCAACAGGCCGTCGAAATAGTCGGTGATGGCGGCGATGCTGAATATCACCGCCGCCAGAAAACAGGTAAACCGGTTGGGCACCATCAGCAGCATGATGACCAGCGGTACGGCCAAAACGCGGAACAGCGTCAGGGTATTCGGTTCTCCAAGCCATGATTTGATGCGGTCCTGAGGGCGCATGGGTATCCTCTGTCGGGCTGCGAACGGCCGTTACCGGTTCGCCTTGTTCCAATCGTCCAAGAAAGCCTTGATCCCTTTGTCGGTCAAGGGATGAGCGGCCAGTTTGCTCAGCACGTTGAACGGGATGGTGGCGATATCGGCACCCATCAAGGCCGATTGCAGCACATGAATGGGGTTGCGCACGCTGGCTACGATGATCTCGGCTTCAAAGGCGTAGTTGCTGTAGATCTCCACCATCTGTTCGATCAACTGCATCCCTTCCTGGGCCAAATCGTCCAGGCGTCCCACGAAGGGGCTCACGTAGGCGGCGCCGGCTTTGGCGGCCATCAGCGCCTGCAAGGGGGAAAAAACCAGGGTCACATTGGTTTTGATGCCTTCGGCGGCCAACTGGCGCACCGCCTTGAGCCCGTCGACGGTCATGGGAATCTTGACCACGATGTTCTTGTGAATCTTCGCCAGATCCCGCGCTTCACGCACCATGCCCTCGGTGTCCAGGCTGATGACCTCGGCGCTGATGGGACCGTCCACGATGGAACAGATTTCGGTGATAATCTCCTTAAAATCCCGGCCCTCCTTGGCAATCAGGCTCGGGTTGGTGGTCACGCCGTCCACCATGCCCATGGCGTTGGCCTCTTTGATCTCGGCAATATTGGCTGTATCGATGAAAAATTTCATGGAATCACTCCTTTTGGGCCGCGAACGCATCGCGGCATTTTTCACTGCAAAACAGAATCTCCTGCCCATCCACATTCAGCGACACCCCGTTTCGGCGGGCAAAGTATATCCCGCACTGGGGGTCCTGCACCAGATCGTCGTCCACCTGTTTGGGCGGATGATGATCGGTACGCACCTGGCGACTGCCGCCGCCACCGAACCACGATTTGAGCGCCCGGTAAATCAAAAGGGCCGCGATGGCCCATATCAGCAATCGAAGGAACATGGTCGCAGGGTTTGGCCTTCTTCAACCAACTGGTTTAAAATCGATGCCACAGTCCGACCCAGCGTCGGATGCATGACCGAGCCGTCTATATCACAAATGGGCTGCAACACAAAGCGCCTTTTGTGCATCCGGGGGTGGGGCAGGATCAGACGGGGGGTCTGCAACACGAGGTGATCATAAAAAATGATGTCCAGATCGAGCGTCCGCGGCCCGAACCGCACCCCTGCCGCGGTGCGGCCCCGGGCATGCTGGACAGCCTGCAGCCGGTCCAGAAGCGCCTCCGGCGCCAGTGTGGTTTGCACCTTAAGGGCGGCATTGAGAAACCACCCTTGATCCAGGTAGTCCACCGGTTCGGTTTCATAAAACGGCGAGCGGGCCACCAAGCGCACCGCATCATCCGCGCACAAGGCCGAGACACCGTCACAACAGTTGCGCAGGCGATCGCCGAGGTTGGAGCCCACAGAGATGTAGGCGGTGGAGGTAGTTTCAGACGGATATCTCAATATGCCCACGCTTCCGGACACAGCCGCCCCTGATAAATCACCCTCGCATCCCCTTCCAGCCCGAAACCGGATAACAAGTGGCCGATGCGTTGGAAATGGACTTTGAGTCGGCTGCCGCCGCGGGTGGCCAGGATAACGGGGGATGGGAGGCCGTGGCGCAGGGCCAATACCAGTGCGGCGGCCACCACGCCGGTGCCGCAGGCCAGGGTTTCCCCTTCCACGCCGCGTTCGTAGGTGCGGATCGCCCAAAGCCCGGCGCCCCGGGGGGCGATGACATTGACGTTGGTACCGGCCGGCGCGAAGCGGGAATGGTGGCGGACGGCGCGGCCCAGGGTGTCGAGATCCACCGCGTCGACATCCGGCACCGTGATGACGGCATGGGGCACGCCGGTGTTGAGATGATCGAGGGTCAAGGGCCCGGTTGGCAGGTCGATGGTCTGCTCCAAAAAGATGTCCCGGGGAGCGGACATGCCGATCCGCACCTGGTCCCCTCGGACTTGGGCGGTGACGGTGCCGGCCAGGGTGTCGAAGGCCATGTCGGCCTTGGCGATGCCGGTCAGATGGGCGAAGCGGGCGGCGCAACGCGCGCCATTGCCGCACATTTCAGCCACGCTGCCGTCGGCATTGAAAAACCGCCAACTGAAGTCGACGCGCGCGGACGGCTCGATCAAAATCAGTCCGTCGGCCCCCACCGACAACCGCCGCCGGCAGACCTTGACGACGAATGGGGGCAGATCGTTTACGGTAACCGACCCGTTGCGGTTGTCGATGACAATGAAATCGTTGCCGCTGCCGCTCATTTTATAGAAGGGGATCAGGTCCATTTACCGCTCCGTCCGATCAATCTCGACAGACGCTTTTTCCGGCCCCTGATCGCCGGCCGCTCCCAGGGCGCGAACCAGATAGGTGTAGCGGAATCCGGCCGGCACCGGCTCGCTGAAGGTGATTTGGCGGCTGTGTTTGTCGGCGTTGATGGTCCCGGCCCGTTGATAGACCACCGGACAGTCCGGGCAAGGGGGTTGTGCGGGGTCGGATTGGGCGCGCAGCACGACATAGCCGGCCACCCCTTTGGCGTCTGGATTGTGGCGCCAATTCAAGGTGACGGTGTCGCCATCCAGGCGGCCGGTGAGCGCTTCCACCGCTGGCAAGGGCGGGCGCTGGGGCGGCACCGGTGGCCCTTTGACGCCGCAGCCCGCGATGCCGGCCAGCAACAGCAACGCTCCAACCGCCGCAGCCGCCCATATCCGCCTTCGCTCCAGATCCATTCTTGCCATAAGCTTTTTCCTTGGGGCTCGTGCAAAAATACTCAACTGTCAGCGCCCTCGCCGGACAACTGCTTTTTGGCGGTTTCAATGGCGGATTGCACATTGTCCGTCGCAGTACCACCGTATGACTGCCGGCGGGCGATCATCCGCTCCAGGGTCAGGTGATCGAAAAGGTCCTGCTGAATCACCTTGGAGAAGCCGTTGAGCTCCGGGAGCGAGAGCTGGTGCAGTTCCTTGCCCTGGGCCAGGGCATAGGCCACACATTGACCCACGATGGCGTGGGCGCTGCGAAAGGCCACGCCCTGCCCCACCAGGTAGTCGGCCATGTCGGTGGCGTTGAGAAAGCCCTCAGAGGCGGCCAGGCGCATCGTATCGTGTTTGATCCGGATGGTGGGCAGCATTTTGATGGTGATGTCCAGGCAGCCCTGCAGGGTGTCAACGGCGTCGAACAGGGGCGGCTTGTCTTCCTGCATGTCCCGGTTGTAGGCCAGCGGCAGGGACTTCATCAGGGTCAGCAGGGCCATCAGGTCGCCGAAGACGCGCCCGGTCTTGCCCCGAATCAGTTCCGGTATGTCGGGGTTTTTCTTCTGGGGCATGATGCTGCTGCCGGTGGAAAAGGCGTCGGCCAGCTCGATGAACCGGAATTCGGATGAGGACCAGATCACCAGCTCTTCGGACAGACGGCTGAAGTGGACCATGCAGATGCTGGCGGCCGATAAGAACTCCAGGATGAAATCGCGGTCCGCCACCGCGTCCATGCTGTTGGCCGCCACGTCCCGAAAGTGCAGCAGTTCGGCGGTGTAGTGGCGGTCGATGGGATAGGTGGTGCCAGCCAGGGCGGCGGCCCCCAGGGGCATCACATCGGTGCGCTTGAGGCTGTCGGAGAAACGATCGGCGTCCCTGCTGAACATCTCATAGTAGGCCAGCAGATGGTGGGCCAGCAGCACCGGCTGAGCCCGCTGCAGGTGGGTGTAACCGGGCAGGATCACATCGATGTGCTTTTCGGCCATCGCAACCAGGGTGGCGCGCAGGGTGTGCAGCCCGTCGATGATCCGCCGGGTGGCGTCGCGCAGGAACATACGCGTATCCAGGGCCACCTGGTCATTGCGGCTGCGGGCGGTGTGCAGCTTCTGGGCCACCTTGCCCACTTCCTGCAGCAACCGCGCCTCGATGTGCATGTGGATATCCTCGAGGCTGTCGTCGAACTGAAATTGGCCTTGATCCAGTTCGCGCTTGATCCGCCACAACCCCTCTACCAGGGTGCCGGCCTCGTCGTCGGTGATCACCCCCACCTTGGCCAGCATGCGGCAGTGCGCCACGCTGCCTTCGATGTCATAGGGATAGAGACGCTTGTCGGTCTGGATCGAGGCGGTGAATGCCTCCACGCTGGTGTCGGTGCGCTCGGCAAACCGGCCGTCCCACGGTTTTTCGCTCATGCGGATGGTCCTCTGATTACTTTTTGTCCTGCATCAACTTCTGGATTCGCAGCCGCAGGGCGTTGAGTCGGATGAACCCCTCGGCATCCTTCTGGCTGTACACCACATCCCCCTCGAAGGTGGCATGGGCTTCGCTGTAGAGGGAGTAGTCGGACTTGCGGCCCGTCACGGTACAGTTGCCCTTGTAGAGCTGGAGCCGAACCACACCGGTGACGTGCTGCTGGGTTTCGTCGATCATGTTCTGCAAAAGCCGGCGTTCGGGTGCAAACCAGAAGCCGTTGTAGATCAACTCGGCATACTTGGGCACCAGACTGTCACGCAGGTGGTGCACTTCCCGGTCCAGGGTGATGGACTCCATGGCCATGTGGGCCTTGCGCAGAATCGTGCCGCCGGGGGTTTCGTATACGCCGCGGGATTTCATGCCCACGAAGCGGTTCTCCACGATGTCCACACGCCCGATGCCGTGCTTGCCCCCCAGACGGTTGAGGGCCGCCAGCATGTCAGCCGGCGAAAGCGCTTCACCATTGAGGGCCACGGGATTGCCCTGCTCGAAGGCGAGCTCGACGGATTCGGGGGTATCGGGGGCCTGGCGAGGCGATACGGTGAGTTGAAACATATCTTCCGGCGGAGCGTGCCAGGGATCTTCCAGCACGCCGCCCTCGTAGCTGATATGCAGCATGTTGCCATCGGTGCTGTAGGGCTTGGCGGGCGTGGTGGGCACGCGGATGCCGTGTTTTTTGGCAAAGGCCATCAGGGCCGTACGCGAATCGAGATCCCACTCGCGCCAGGGAGCGATGATCTTGATGTGCGGATCCATGGACAGATAGCTCAACTCGAAGCGCACCTGGTCATTGCCTTTGCCCGTGGCGCCGTGGCTGACCGCATCGGCCCCTTCCCGCTGGGCGATCTCCATCTGGCGCTTGGCAATCAAGGGGCGGGCGATGGAGGTGCCCAACAGGTATTCCCCCTCATAGATGGCATTGGCGCGAAACATGGGAAAGACGTAATCGCGCACGAAGATCTCCTTGAGATCCTCCACGTAGGCCTTTATGGCGCCGGTGCGCAGGGCGTTTTGCTCCACGTCGGCCATGGGTTCGGGTTGCCCAAGGTCGGCGGAAAAGGCCACCACTTCGCATTTGTAGGTTTCGATGAGCCATTTGAGGATGACCGAGGTATCCAGCCCGCCCGAATAGGCCAGCACGACTTTTTTGACTTGGTCGCTCACGGGGTTATCTCCTTGTCCGGCTAGTCCGGACGTTTAAGGTTTTAAGTTTATTAAAATTTAAAGCGGCGGCAACAACGCTTTTTTTGTTGCCGCCGCGCGCCTTACTGTTCCATGCCCGAAAGTACGTTGTCCAGGCAGGCCATGAGGCCGTCGATTTCCGCTGGGGTGACGATCAGCGGTGGGGCAAAGCGCAGGATGTTGTCCTGGATGCAGTTGATCAGGTAGCCCTGCTCCATGCAGGCGCGCACGATGGGAGCGCCGGGGGTGTCCATGCGGGCCCCGATCAGCAGGCCCATGCCCCGGATATCCTTGATCACCGGATGCTTGGATTGCAAACGTTCCAAGTGCCCGCGCAGGTAGGCCCCGGTTTCCGCCACCCGCTCCAGGACGCCCTCCCCGGTGAGGATTTGAAGCACCTTGAGGGCCACCGCCGTCACCAGGGGCGTGCCGCCAAAGGTGCTGGCGTGGGCACCGGGCACGAAGGCCGCCGCCGCCTGTTCGGTGGCCAGCATGGCGCCAATGGGCAAACCGTTGCCCAGGGCCTTGGCCAGGGTGAGAATGTCCGGGGCCACGCCGAAATGTTCATAGGCGAAGAGCTTGCCGGTGCGTCCGATGCCGGTCTGGATCTCATCATAGATCAATAGGCAGCCGGTCTCGTCGCACAGACGGCGCACCTGGACCAGGTATTCGCGGTCGGGAACCACCACCCCGCCCTCCCCCTGGATCGGCTCGAGCATGATGGCGCAGGTGGCGGGGCCCACCAGGCAGCTCAGCTCCTCGATGTCGTTGAAGGCGGCATAATCAAACCCCTCCAGAATCGGATCGTATCCCTTGCGCACTTTCTCTTGACCGGTGGCCGACAGGGTGGCCATGGTGCGGCCGTGGAACGACTGCTTCATGCTCACCACCCGGTAGCGCTCCGGGGCGCCACGATCCTTGAAGTACTTGCGGGCCAGCTTGATGGCCGCTTCGTTGGCCTCGGCGCCACTGTTGGCGAAGAAGACCCGATCGGCAAAGCTGTGGGCGGTCAGCCATGCGGCAAGCTCGGCCTGGGGGGCTGTGTAGTAAAGGTTGGAGACATGCCACAGGGTGCGGGCCTGTTCGGCCAAGGTGGCCGCCAGGTCAGGATGGCAGTGGCCCAGGTTGCACACCGCGATGCCGGCGATGAAGTCCACATAGGCACGCCCCTGGTCATCCCATACGGTGCACCCCTGCCCCTTGACCAGGGCCAGAGGGAACCGGGCGTAAGTGTTGGCGATGTGCGCATCGGCCAGCTGTCGGATATCCATGAAAACCTCCCCGCTTTCTACCGCAACGTCACTTCCGTGCCGATCCCCTGATCGGTGAAGAGTTCCAACAAAATGGCATGCCGCCTTTTCCCGTTGATGATGGGCACCTTTTTCACCCCGCCCTTGAGCGCCTCGATGGCGCATTCGATCTTGGGAATCATGCCGCCGGTGATCTGCTGCCGGGCGATCATCTCCTGGGCGGTGGGCGCATCCAGGCTGGGAATCAACTGGCCCTGATCGTCGAGCACACCGTCCACATCGGTCATCAGGATCAGGCGCCCGGCATTCAAGGCCATGGCCATGTGGCTGGCTACCAGGTCGGCGTTGATGTTATACGTCTCTCCGGCCGATCCCACCCCCACCGGCGCGATGATGGGAATGAAACCGTCTTTGGTCAAGGTGTGGATAATCGCCGGATGGACCTGGGTCACCTGCCCCACCATGCCCGGGTCGATAATCTCGGGCGGTTTGGCCATATCCTCCTGGAAGATAATCTGCATCTTGGTGGCCTGGATCAAACCGCCGTCCTTGCCGCTGAGGCCCACGGCGCGCACCCCATGCTGGTTGAGCTGGGCGACGATACTTTTATTGATCTTGCCGCCCAGCACCATCTCCACGACATCCATGGTGGGGCCATCGGTCATGCGCATGCCGCGCACGAACCTGGGCCGGATGCCCATCTGATCCAGCACCGTATTGATCTGCGGGCCGCCGCCGTGCACCACCACCGGATGGATGCCGATAAACTTCAGCAGGCTGACATCCCGGGCGAAGTCTTCCTTCAACTGTTCGTCCACCATGGCATGCCCGCCATACTTGATAACCACCGTCATCCCCGCAAACCGCCGGATATACGGCAACGCTTCAATCAAAATCTCCGCCACGCTGGCCCGCGGAATCGGTTTTTCTGTGCTCATCTCTGCATCCTATCGCACCGCATCAGTCGTCAGCGGCATTATTTATAAAATATACCGACTCAAATCCTCATCCGCCTTGATCTTCTCCAACTTCGCATCCACATAGACGTCATCCACCGTCACATGGGTCAGATCGGGTTGGGGAGCGTCGAAAAGCACGTCTTCCAGCAGACACTCCATGAGGGTGTGCAGGCGGCGGGCGCCGATATTCTCGGTCCGCTCGTTGACCTCCTGGGCAATCGTGGCGATGCGCTGCACGGCCGCATCTGTGAATTGCAGCGCAACTCCTTCGGTTTCCAGCAGGGCCTGGTATTGCAGCAGCAGTGCGTTGCGCGGCTCGGTGAGAATCCGCACGAACTCTTTGCTGCCCAGGGCGTCGAGCTCCACCCGGATGGGAAAGCGGCCCTGCAGTTCGGGAATCAGGTCCGACGGCTTGATGGCATGGAAGGCCCCCGAGGCGATGAACAGCACATGGTCGGTGCGCACCGGGCCATATTTGGTGTTCACCGTGCTCCCCTCGACGATGGGCAGCAGATCCCGCTGCACCCCTTCCCGGGAGACTTCGGGCCCCTGTCCCTGATGTTTGCCCACGATCTTGTCGATCTCGTCCAGGAAGATGATGCCCGACTGCTCCACCTTGGCCACCGCTTCCCGCACCACCTTGTCCATATCCACCAGGTTCTGGGCCTCCTCCTGGGTCAACATCTCCAGCGCCTCGGGGATTTTGACCTTGCGGCGCTTGATGTTTTTGGGCATCAGATTGCCGAGCATGTCCTTGAAGTTGATGCCCAGTTCCTCCATGCCGGCATTGGAGAAGATCTCCACCATAGGGGCGGCGCGGCCGGCCACTTCCAGATCCACATAGCGGTTGTCCAGCTTGCCGTCCCGCAGCATACGGCGCAGCTTCTCGCGGGTGGAGCCGTGTTCTTCGCCGTTGGCCGGGACCAGCTCCAGGGCTTTTTCGCCGGCGCCTTCCCGCTTGAACGGCTCGTCCGGCCCCGCCTTGGGCAGCAGCAGATCGAGCAATCGTTCTTCGGCGATTTTTCGGGCCTTGTCCTGGACCGCCACCTGCTCGTTCTGCCGCCCCGCGTTGACTGTCAACTCCACCAGGTCGCGCACCATGGACTCCACGTCCCGCCCCACATATCCCACCTCGGTGAATTTGGAGGCCTCCACCTTGAAAAAAGGAGAGTCGGTGAGCAATGAGAGCCGCCGGGCGATTTCGGTTTTGCCGACCCCCGTCGGACCGATCAGGATGATATTCTTGGGGGCGATCTCGTCCCGCAACGCCTCGGGCACCTGACGGCGCCGCCAACGGTTGCGCAGGGCGATGGCCACGGACCGCTTGGCTTTGTCCTGGCCGATGATGTACCGATCCAATTGAGCGACGATTTCGATGGGTTTAAGATCTTGCATCACAAATCAATTCTTCGAATGTTAGATATTGGTTGGTGTAAACGCACAGACCAGCGGCAATCTGCATGGCCGCCTCGACCAGCTCGCGGGCTTCCAGTGTGCTGTGGCGCAGCAGGGCCATTGCCGCCGCCTGGGCGGCCACACCGCCCGAGCCGATACCGATGACGCCTTCATCCGGTTCGATCACATCGCCGGTCCCCGAAATCAGGAACAGTTTCTGGGGGTCGGCGGCGATCATCAGCGCCTCCAGGCGACGCAAGAACCTGTCGGTCCGCCAATCCCGGGCCAGCTCCACGGCAGCCCTGGTCAAATTGCCGTTGTAGCGCTCCAGTTTCCCTTCCAGGCGCTCGGAGAGATTCATGGCATCCGCCGTGGCGCCGGCGAATCCCACCAGGATGCGATCATTGTAGATGCGGCGCACCTTGCGCGCCTGGTGTTTGATCACCGTGGCATTCATCGTCACCTGACCGTCACCGCCGAGCACCACCTTGCCTTGGTGCCGCAATGCCAGGATGGTGGTGCCATGCATGGTGTCATTGGCATAGAGCGTCATGGCGATCCTCTTTCCGTTGTCGCATTGTCCTCATCGCCGCGGATGGGCCTTGTCGTAGGCGGCCATCAGGCGATCGATACTCACATGGGTGTAGCGCTGGGTGGTGGAGAGACTGCGATGGCCCAGCAATTCCTGGACCGCCCGCAAATCGGCGCCGGCATCCAGCAGGTGGGTGGCATAGGAGTGGCG
Source organism: Desulfatitalea sp. (assembly GCA_018224505.1). Classification (GTDB taxonomy): domain Bacteria; phylum Desulfobacterota; class Desulfobacteria; order Desulfobacterales; family Desulfosarcinaceae; genus Desulfatitalea. Next base: position 10,490 of record JAGTVD010000592.1, read on the forward strand.
CAGGGCGTGGGGCGATACCGGAACGGTGAGGCCGCACGCGCGGGCGAAACGATCCACCACCCGGGCGATGGAGCGTGTGGTGAGACGCCCCAGGTCCTTGTTGAGAAACAGGGCGCCTCCACCTGCCGCAGAACCGGCCAGGGCCGTAACGACTTCCCGGTAGGCATCGATGGCCGCCAGGGCCTTTTGCCCGACGGGCACGATCCGCTCCTTGTTGCCCTTGCCCAATACGCGGATGGTGCCGTTGCGCACATCCACGTCCGCGACATCCAGTCCCGCCAGCTCGGATACCCGCACGCCGGATGAGTAGAGGGTTTCAAGCAGCGCCCGGTTACGCAGGCCCAGTATCCCTTCCGGTTGAACCGCATCCAACATGCGGAACACATCGTCCACCACCAGGTGAACCGGCATCGGCCTACCGTGTTTGGGCGCTCGGGTCGCCTCAACCGGATTGTCCGTCAGCACACCCGTTTTTTGCAAATGCCGAAAGAACGACCGGATGGCCGCCACCTTGCGGGCGATGGTGGTTTTACGGTTGCGCCCATGCAGATCCCCCAGATAGCGGCGCATGGTCAGCGAATCCACCTGGTCCAGGCGCACGGCCGCCAACTGCCGCAAATCGTGCGCCCCGCCACGCGGCGAACCCGCCAGAAAAGCGGCCAGGTCAAGCAGATCGTTTCGATAAGCCCGCACCGTATGGGGTGAATACCCCTTTTCGGCGGCCAGCCGTTCAAGATACTGCTCGATACAAGCGATCAGACTGTCGGTGGTCATCGGGTGACGATGCCCCCTTTCCGTCCGCTCTGCCGCCAAAGCACTGCAGGCCGGCTATGCGTCCCGCCGTGTCTGTTTTTTCAACCGCGAGATCTGTCGGCGGTAGCGCGTTGCCATCGCCTTGTCCTTGGCTACCAAAGCTTGGCCGCGCTGCAATTTGAGGCTTTTGATTTTGGATTTGACCTGCTTGGCGTCGACGCTGCCCTTCGCCTTGGGTGGTTCTGTAATACCGCGTTCTTCGCGGACCGCGGTAAGCAACTCGGCCTTGTTCATGCCGTGGACACCGACAACGCCTTCGATCTGTTTGGCGATGTCCCGCAGTTCGATCACCGTCATCTTATCCAGCGGTTTTTCCTTGTCCGCTTTCTTTTTGGCTGCCATGATGTTCCCTTCTCCTTACGTCTATTGGATTCCAAGCACTTCAGATACGGTTGCTGTAAAGCACCTGCGGAGGCTCGGTGAGCCTCCGCAATGAACGGCCCTAACTAACCCATCTATCCGCAAATTGTCAACCTGTGGTACCGTCCGGAACAGCTTTACTTGTTGGCACTGCCCAGCACAGTCTTGAACAGGTCAATGGGCAAGGGCAAAATGGTGGCATTGCTTTGGTTGGCCATTTCACGCATGGTCTGCAGATAGCGCAGTTGCAATGCCATGGGGTGCTGGGCGATGATCTCGGCTGCATCGGCCAGCTTGGCAGCGGCCTGGAATTCGCCTTCGGCGTTGATCACCTTGGCCCGCCGCTCGCGCTCGGCCTCGGCCTGCTTGGCCATGGCGCGCTGCATCTCGGTCGGCAAGTCGATGTGTTTGAGCTCCACTGTGGCCACCTTGATCCCCCAGGGGTCGGTGTGGGTATCGAGAATCTCCTGCAACTGACTGTTAATCTTATCTCTTTCGCTGAGCAGTTCGTCCAGCTCGGCCTGCCCGCAAACGCTGCGCAGGGTGGTCTGGGCCAATTGAGACATGGCGTAGGCGTAATGTTCCACCTCCACGATCGCCTTGACCGGGTTGACGACCCTGAAGTAGATCACCGCATTGACCTTCACCGATACGTTGTCCCGGGTAATGACATCCTGGGGGTCGACATCGGACGCCACCAGCCGCATGCTCACCTTGATCATGCGATCGATGACGGGAATCAGGATGATCAGCCCCGGCCCCTTGGCCTTGATCACCCGGCCCAGGCGAAAAATCACGCCCCGCTCATATTCGTTCAGCACCTTGATCGCTGAATATAAGAAGAAAAGCACCAGAACCAAAACGGCAACTAACGGTGTTATCATGCAAACCTCCCTTTCTCAGTGCTTGGTTTCTAATGTTCTTACAACCACTTGACCTTCAATGCGATTCGCTGCCGGCCGCTTCCACCGGTTGCACGGTGACCACCAGTCCCTCCACCGCCGTTACCCGAACCTTGGCCCCCACGCGGGCCGGTCCCTCGAAGTGCGCCTTCCACAGTTCGCCGTGGACCTGCACCTTGCCTTCGGTTCCATCGGCCTGCTTGACCACCCCGATTTCGCCCACCAACCCTTCACTGCCGGTATAGGGGCGATGAACATGGGCCCTGACCACCAGGCTCACCGCGAGGATGAAAAAGCCGCTGATGGCTGCAACGGTGGGGATCATCACCTTCCAGGCCACCTGGAACTCAGGGCCGGCCCCTTTGAACAGCATCATGGAACCCAGAATCATAGTGACCACGCCGGCCACGCTGAGCATCCCGTAGCTGGCCACCTTGATTTCCAGAATAAAAAGAACCCCCGAAAGCAATATCAACAAGATGCCGGCGATATTGACCGGCAGCGTCTGAAACGAAAAAAAGGCCAGGATCAGGGCGATGGCCCCCACAACCCCCGGGAAAATGGCACCGGGATTGGAAAGTTCGAAGTAGAGTCCGGCCAGTCCGATCATGAACAGAATGTAGGCGATGTTGGGATCGCTGATGGTCTTGAGGATTTTGGTCCGCAGGTTGGGCAGGATCTCCACCACACGCAACCCATCCAGGTCGAGGGTCCCTTTACCCTCCACCTCACGCCCGTTGATCTGCTCGATCAGGTCATTCAGATCCGTTGCCACCACATTGATGACGTTGAGTTCCAGCGCCTCGTCAGCCGTTACCGAAACACTGTCACGAACGGCTTTTTCAGCCCACTCCGCATTGCGCCCCCGACGGTTGGCGATGCCCTTGGTAAACGCCACCAAATCACTGACAATCTTCTCTGACATGGTTTCATCCATGGACTGGCCGCCGGCGGCCACCGGATGAGCCGCCCCGATATTGGTCCCCGGGGCCATGGCAGCGATGTCCGCGGCCATGGTGATCATCACGCCCGCCGAAGCAGCCCGGGCACCACTGGGAGAGACGTAAACCACCACCGGCACAAAGCTGCCATAGATGGCCTGCACGATTTTGCGCGTCGTCTCCACAACACCGCCCGGCGTATCCAACAGAATGATCAAACAGGCCGCCTGGCTGTCGGAAGCGCGCTTAATCGCGTCTTCGATGAACTCGGCCACCCCGGGACCGATGGGGTCGGCCACGGTCACGGTCATGATCTGGCCCTGGTCCGACTCCTCCGCGGCAGCACCGAACGCCGGCAACATCAGTACAAGGGTCACAACGGTGATGGTGATCCATCTCATGAAAGGCGCTCCTCGTTGTCGGTTGGATATTGGTAATACAATGTATATCTTACCGTGAGATACGCAAGAACGCCATGATCTTTTGAACGTCGTCCCACACGGCGCGTTTCTGCGCGGGGTAACGCAACAAGTAGGCGGGATGAAATGTGGGCATCACCTTGATACCCTGGCGATCATGGAAACGGCCACGCAATTGAGAAATGGGTGCCGAAGTTGCGAGCAGGGTTTGGGCGGCAAAGGTGCCCAAGGCGCAAATCACCCGGGGTTGAATGGCTGCGATTTGGCGCTCCAGAAAGGGGCTGCAGGTTTGGATTTCGTCGGGGGCTGGATTGCGGTTGGCCGGCGGCCGGCACTTGATTACGTTGCAAATGTACACTTGCTCACGGGTCAGTCCCATGGCGGCGATGATGCGGGTGAGCAGTTGCCCGGCCTCCCCCACAAATGGGCGGCCCGTGCGGTCCTCGTCAGCGCCCGGCCCCTCACCCACAAACAGCACCCGCGCTTGCGGGTCCCCTTCGCCGAAAACCAGATGAGTGCGCCGGGCATTCAACCCGCAGCGCCTGCAGTCGCCCAGATCGGCCCGAATCCGCGCCAGATCTTCTTGAACAGCGGGCGCCGGTACAACAGGACGCGACCACCCTTCCACGAGCGCCAGGCTCCGCTCACTGCATTCAACCCCCCGGCACCCCCATTGCCCCAACTGCACCAGGGTGTCATGAATGGCGGCTAAAGTATCGTCAATCGTATCAAGCTCGAACATAATATGCCACAAAATCCCGGCCACCGAAGGAGGGAGAGAACAAGCACAAAAAAACCCACACGACCCCAAGAAAAACCCAACCGCCCACCCGGATAACCGGATAACCCATCAACCGCCTAACCGCCCAACCGCCCAACCGACCAACCGCCCAACCAATCAACCGCCCAACCAATCAACCGCCTAACCGACCAACCGCCCAACCGACCAACCGGCTAACCGATCAACCGCCTAACCGCCCAACCGCCCCACCCGATCCAACAACAAATGCGCCAAGTCCTTCTTACTCATAAGATCCACGGCCTCACAGGTGCCGTCCTTGTAGTATATGCTGGCCCGATTGGTATCGGCGCCGAAACCGGCATCGGGGGCTCCAATCAGGTTGCCCACTACCATATCGAGATTTTTGGCTTTGAGCTTCCCGGCGGCGAAACGATCCAGTTCGTGGGTTTCGGCGGCGAAACCCACCAGGACCTGGTTCTTTTTACGCGCGCCCACGGCCTTTAGGATGTCCTGGGTACGCTCCAGCTGCAAGCTCAGCGCGGCGTCCTCCTTTTTGACCTTCAGCGAGGCCGCTGCCGCGGGCCGGAAATCGGCTACCGCCGCGCTTTTGATAATAATGTCCGCATGGTCCATCTGTTCGAGTACCGCTGTGGCCATCTCGGCCGCCGAGATGACCGGAATACACACCACCCCTTCCGGTGGCGCGATGGATGTAGGGCCGGTGATCAAAGTCACATGCGCGCCGCGCATGGCGGCCGCCCGGGCAATGGCGTAACCCATTTTCCCCGATGAAGGATTGGTGATGTAACGCACCGGATCGATGGCTTCGCGGGTCGGCCCGGCCGTGATCAGCACCCGCCGACCCGCGAAATCCTTGGGGGCCAGCAGCGCTTCCAGGGCATCACGAATGATCAGGGGGTCCGGCAGGCGGCCCGGACCGGTGGTGCCGCATGCCAGCTCACCGGAGCCCGGTTCGAGAATGGCGTAGCCGAAACCGTTGAGCAGGCCGATGTTGCGCTGCACCTGTCGGCTGGCAAACATGTTCGTGTTCATGGCCGGACAGACCAGAACAGGACAGGTGACCGCCAGCATGAAAGTGCTCAGAGCATCATCGGCGATGCCATTGGCCAGCTTACCGATGATATTGGCCGTGGCGGGCGCGATGACCACACCGTCGGCTTCTTCCGCCCAGTGAATGTGTTGCACGGCGGCATCATCCGCCGTTGCGAACAGGGTGCGGCACACTTTGCGCTGGCTGAGGGCTTCGAAGGTCATCGGGCCCACGAAATGGCCGGCATTCTCCGTCATCACCACCCGCACGGAGGCGCCTTCCTTGACCAGCAACCGCAGCAACTCGACGCTTTTATAGGCCGCGATACCGCCGCACACGCCCAGTACGATATGTTTTCCTTCGAGGGTGAAACCCATCGTATCCATTTGTCCGATCCGCTATCGTGTCAACGGAACGCCCGCTTCATCGAGGCTGGGCGCCACCCAGATCTCCACATGGGTTTTGAAACGTCCCTCACTGATACTGATGACACACCAGCGATTCTGCTTGTTGAAAAGAATCAGGGAACGCGCCGACTTGAAGGCGCCGGTTTTGCGCCAGCCGTCTCGGGGCATGTTATTTTCGAAAAAGCTCACCAGGGATTTGCCATCCACCTTGCCGCTGAGCACCAGTACGCCGGAGGTGGCGCCCGTGGTGTGCATGACAAAGGAATCCTTGGTGTTCACTTGCAGTTCACTGGGCACCATGACGTCACCAAAATCATGGTAAACCGTGGTGCTCTCCCGGGCGGCCGTCGGCGCAGCCCCGGCGGGTTGTGCTTCGTCTGATTTCAACGTGCTGCAACCGCTGGCAGATACCATCACGATCAACACCCAGGCCAAAGCAACGGTCATCCGACGCAAACGTTTGTTCTCCATCATGGCTTTCTCCCTCCAATGTGCTCTCGGTTTTGTGCTCTTATCATATCCGTCCATTCCCGCAACAGTAATGCCAGATCCTGGCGCGTGGGCGCCCGGCGTTCAGCGCGCCGCATTTCGAGAACCCTCAACGCCTCTTGCAGATCCTCGCGCCCGGGATGCTGCGCAATCAGTGCCCGGTAGATTTCGGCCGCTTTGCGCCAATAGCCCTGGTCTGCAAATAGTCTGGCCATGGTGGCCGTGTATGATGCGTCGAATCGGGGCATGGTTCAGGACCTCAAGGCGCAGGCGAAAAATCTGTGTAACTTCAAAGAACACCGTTGAAAGATGGCCGGAACACCTTGGCTTGCACAGGACACTGCCCGCAAAACATGACTACGGTTTACCATCCCGGCCGTCGAATTTGAAAATCATTTCATCGGTGCGGATCATTCCCAATTCCTGGCGGGCCACATATTCTATGTAGCCCAGATCGTTCTGCAGCCGCTCGATCGATCGGTACATATGCAAATTTTCCTGTCCCAGGTGGGCGTTTTGGCGGACCAGGTCCGCATGCCGGGCACGAAGGCGGTGAAGCTCAACGAGGCCGTTATCGCCAAACGCGATCACCAGCAACAGGACAAAGAGTGCGCCGCATGCAATGCCAAAGACGATTTTGTGCCGCAAGATCACTGATTCCCCACCCTTCCCCGCACCATTTGCACCGCGGATCGCAACTCTTCGAGACCCGTGGCCCGCGCCAGCAGAGCGAACACCAATGCGCCGGCGACAATACAAACAGCCAATCCCGGCAGCAATTCAATACCGCGCCCACCGGCCGGCAGGACCTGCCATGCCAGCAGCTGGACACACGCCCCCATGGCGGCGGCGCAAAAACCGGATTTGGCGATCGATACCGCTATCACATGCCCCCCCAGCGCACCCAACCGCCTCCGCAAGGCAGCCGCCAAAAGGAAGAAGTTGACCGCCGAAGCGATCGTAAGGGCCAGCGCCAGACCCTGGTGGCCCATGGGGCCCATCAGGGTCCATCCCAACAGCCCATTGGCCACGATGGAGACAATGGCCATGCGCACCGGTGTGCGGGTGTCTTGCAGGGCGTAGAACGCATTCAGCACAATTCGCACGGCGGAAAACGCCCACAGGCCCATAGCATAGTATAACAGGGCACCGGCCGTCAATCGCATGCTCTGGGCATCGAAGGCACCCCGCTGGAAAAGCAGGGAGACGATGGGTTCACGCAACACGATCAATCCCACCGTGGCGGGCAACGTGATGAAAAAGACCAATCGGATGGCATGGCCGCAGGTCTGACCCATGGCTTCGATCCGGCCGGCAGCGGCCTGGTGCGAAAGCGTCGGCAGCACCGCCGTAGCCACCGCAAAGCCGAAGACGCCTAAAGGGAATTGAACCAGCCGGTCTGCATAATAAAGATATGCGACGCTGCCCTGGGGCAACAGCGAGGCCAGCAAGGTGATGACCAGGCTATTGATCTGAAAAACCGCTGCGCCGAAGAGCACCGGCCCCATCAACCGCGCCACGCGGCCAAGGCCCTCATGCCAAAGGGGTGCACGGCGCCAGAAATAGACCTTGTGGCGCACCAGGAAAGGGACTTGCAGCCCCAATTGCAAGGCACCGCCCACCAGCACACCGGCTGCCAGCCACACGGCCAGATCCGCCTCTGTGGCCACCATATATCCACCCACTACCAGTGCGGCGATCATGGCCAGGTTCAGACAAACAGGTGAGAGCGCAGGGGCGGCAAAGTGTCCGAGCACGTTTAAAATACCCATGCACAGGGCCACCATGCCGATAAACCACAGGTAGGGCCACATCGTCCGGGCCAACGCCACGGTGAGCGCGAACTTGTCAGCGCTTTGGGAAAAGCCGGGGGCCAACACCTGAACCAACAAGGGAACGGCCGCCATGCCCGCCAAAGTCGCCAAGGCCAACACCAGTGCCAGGGATCGCAAGGCGCTGGCGGCCAACCGGTCGGCAGCCTCCCGGCCATGGCGGTTCAAATGGTCGGTGTAGACGGGAACGAAGGCAATGCTCAACGAGCCTTCGCCGAACAAGCGCCGCAGAAACTCCGGCATCCGGAAAGCGGCGATGAACGCGTCGGCGACCATCCCGGTGCCGAAAAAGGAGGCAATGACGATATCCCGCACCGCCCCCAGAATGCG
>JAGTVD010000593.1 GCA_018224505.1 Desulfatitalea sp.
GACCTTGATGAATCCGGCAATGTTGGCGCCGGCCACGTAGTCCCCTTTGCAGCCGTAAGCTTCGGCGGCGTTGAGGCATGACTCGTGGACACTCTTCATAATCAGCAAGAGGCGGTTGTCCACTTCTTCGCGGGTCCAGGAGAGCTTGAGGCTGTTCTGGCTCATCTCCAGGCCGGAGGTGGCAACCCCGCCGGCGTTGGCGGCTTTGCCGGGTCCGAAAAGGATTTTGTGCTCCTGGAAGACCTCCACCGCTTCGGGGGTGGATGGCATGTTGGCCCCTTCGGCCACGCAGATACAACCGTTTTTGACCAGTGCGGCGGCATGCTCGGCGTCCAGTTCATTCTGGGTGGCGCATGGCAGGGCGATATCCACTTTGATGCCCTGGTCGCGGATCACATCCCAGACATTGACGCCCTGGTAGCAATCGGCATTGTATTTGTCGGCATACTCCGCAATGCGGCCCCGTTGAATGTTCTTCAAATCCATGATGAAGCAGCACTTCTCTTCGTCGATTCCCGCCCCGTCCACGATGGTAGCGTTGGAATCGCAAACCGTGATGACCCGGCCGCCCATCTGGTTGACCTTTTCGATGGCATACTGGGCTACATTGCCCGATCCGCTCACCGCCACCACTTTGTCTTTGAAATCGAGACCGCGGGTGGCCAGCATTTCAGCGGCAAAGTAGACGGTGCCATAGCCCGTAGCTTCAGGCCGGATCAGGCTGCCGCCGTATTCGATTCCCTTGCCGGTCAGCACGCCGGTGTGCTCGTTGCGGATCTTCTTGTAATAGCCGAACATGTAGCCGATTTCCCGACCGCCCACGCCGATATCGCCGGCGGGCACATCGGTTTCCGGGCCGATGTGGCGGAACAGTTCACGCATGAAGGCCTGGCAGAAGCGCATGATCTCACCGTCCGATTTGCCCTTGGGGTCGAAATCGGATCCACCCTTGCCGCCACCCATGGGCAGCGTGGTAAGGGCATTTTTAAAGGTCTGCTCGAAGCCGAGGAATTTGATGATGCTGAGGTTGACCGATGGATGGAAGCGGATACCGCCCTTGAAGGGGCCGATGGCGTTGTTGAACTGCACCCGGAAGCCCCGGTTGACCTGTACATTGCCCTTGTCGTCGGCCCAGGGGACGCGGAACAGCACCGCGCGCTCGGGCTCTACGATCCGCTCGTAAATCGCTGCCTTGACAAATTCGGGGTGGCGTTCGGCGGTGGGTTCGAGGGTTTCCATCACCTCGGTGACCGCTTGGTGAAACTCTTTCTGATCCGGATCCAGTTGTTTGACTTTAGCGATGACATCCTTGATTACCGACACGCGTTTGCCTCCTTGCGCTGTTTGTGAATCTGTTCTTCGAAAACGGCGTAATCTCCATCCTTACGGATCGTGTAGATCCGACCCAGGGTAGGGATTCGTGCCGGAATGGCGCGTTTGCGGCGGAAAAAGGCCAAATCGCCTTCGCCGACACCATCCTTGCCCAGAAATTCCTGCCTCAATGCGTCCAGGCTGTCGAATCCGCTGCCAAAAAACTTCAGCTTCGAAAAGTACGGTTGGGTGCTGCGGCTATCCACCAGAACGGCAAAATGTTCCGGAAAGGCCGGGTCACCAAAGACCGCCAGGTACTGCGCGTCCGACTCACTGATGTGATAGTCAGTGGGCAAGGCATCGGGTGACACCTGAACAAAGTGCTCTTTCAGGTATTCCGCGGCAGCGCCCGCATCGACGTCGTCAAAAGACATCAGGTCCGGGCAATCGAAAAAGCCCAGGACATACAGGGCGATGCTGAAGTTGCTGATCTGTTCGTAAATGGGATGCTCACGCGCACACATCCGGGTCACTTCATCGATCTTTTCTATTATCTGAAGCCCTTCGTGGTCCATTATAGCCCCCTTTCACGGTAGTTACCAAGAATACCATTTTAGACACGGCCAATGGCGCAGTGGATGCGCCTTCGACTTCAAAGTTTGCAAATGGAATGCCAAACCCGCAAAGGTTGGCGTATTCGATTTAAGTGCTCGATATAATGATAATATTTAGTGTATCTGAAGGCGGGGTATACAAGTTCCACCTTATGGACTGTTCAAACTTTGAGCAGGGGGTGGTGCTGTGCGGTCACGCGGCCCTCATTTTCATACGCCGCCCTTTCCTTCACCGGTGTCCATCAAATGCTTTTCATGGTGCCGTTTGATACGATGGCGAAGGGTGTTGCGGCTGATGCCGAGCAAGCGCGCGGCCTGGACCTGGTTGTTATCGCACGCCGCCAGTGCTTTGGAAATCAGGATCTCTTCCACCATTTCGATGATGTTGGCGTGGATGCCGCTTTGGGAAAACCGCAGTATTTCGGGGATCAACAACTCAAGTTTGCTTTTCAGGCTTTCGAGCAGTTGCTCGTGGTTGTGAGGAGAAAACGTTTGGACTTGTTGGGGCGCCTGAAGTTCGAGGTGCTCTTCGGCGATGATGTCCCCGGAACAGAGCAGCAAGGCCCGGCGCATGCAATTTTCCAGCTCGCGCACATTGCCGGGCCAAGTGTAGGCCAGCAACTGGGCCATGGCGGATTCGGACAGGGTGCGCACCGGCTTGGCGTATTCCGCACCGAAACGGGCAAGGAAGTATTTCACCAGATCGGGGATGTCCTCGGTGCGTCGGCGCAGCGGCGGCAGATGGACGGAGATAATTTTCAGGCGCCAGTAAAGATCCTCCCGAAAACGGCCATTGTGCACTTCCTTCGCCAGATCCTTGTTGGTGGCGGCGATCATGCGCACATCGACCCGGATGGTTTCCCGGCCGCCCAGCCGCTCGAACTCGCCTTCCTGCAGGACGCGCAACAGTTTGGCCTGCATGGCCATGGACATGTCGCCGATTTCATCCAAAAAACAGGTGCCGCGGTCGCAGCGCTCCATCTTTCCGATGTAGGTCCGTTCGGCGCCGGTAAATGCGCCGCGCTCGTATCCGAACAGTTCGCTTTCGATGAGGTTTTCAGGTATGGCGGCGCAATTGATGGCAATGAAAGTCTGGTCCCGGCGCCGGCTGTGGTGGTAGATGGCCCGTGCCACCAATTCTTTGCCGGTGCCGCTTTCGCCGCCGATGAGCACCGAGACATCCTTTTCGGCTACCTGCCCGATCAATTTGTACACTTCCTGCATCGGCTTGCTTTGACCGATGATCTGAAGACCCGTTGCAGGAGCGGATGCTGCGCTGGGCGGTACTGCACCGGGAAGGCGCACCACCTGTTTCATTTGGGCGTTGAGCAAAAGCGCTTCGCTGACGATGCGGCTCAATTCCTGGCGTTCAAAGGGCTTGACAAGGTAGTCATAGGCGCCCCGCTTCATGGCTTCGATGGCGGTGTCGGTGCTGCCATAGGCCGTCATGAAGATGACCGGGGTTTTGACCTGCCGGCTTTTGATTTGTTTGAGCGTGTCGAGACCGTTGAGGCCGGGCATCTTGTAATCCAACAGGATCAGGTCGAAGTCCTCGACGACGATGCGCTCCAGGGCCATATTGCCGGTGGTGCAGGCCATCACTGCATAGCCCTTGCGTTTGAAGAAACGGCTGAGGAAATGGATCAAGCCGTCATCGTCGTCTATGAGCAGTATTTTCTCCATATCCCTCAGACAGCCTTGATTGTGGCCACAGGGGGGGCAAGCGGCAGATAGATCGAAAAAACGGTCCCCGGGCCGGGCGATTCGGATCGAACCCGCACATGGCCGCCATGGCGCTTGACGGTGTGGTGTACCAGGGGCAAACCCAGACCGGTGCCCGAGGATTTGGTGGTAAAAAAGGGCTCGAAGAGCAGCGCCATGTGCTCCGGGCGAATGCCTTCGCCGTTATCGGCCACATCGATGCGCACGCACGGCCCCGGGGGTCCGTGGGTATCACAGTGATCCACTGCGGCCGTCACGGTGATATGGTCCGCACCCTGGCCGTTCATGGCTTCCAGGGAGTTGATCAACAGATTGACCAGGGCCTCTTCTATAAAACGCTTGTCCCCGGCGATGACAGGCAGGTGCGCTTCCGTTCGAATCTCCAGGGTGCAGTCCTGCTTGTTGGCCATGGGCCGCACCATGAAAACCACCTCCGCCAGCAACCGGTCAATGGCGATGGGGGCGATGACCAACTCCTGCGGTTTGGTGAAGTCCAGCAAGCGGTTGACGGCCGCTTCGATACGTCTGATTTGTCCCATTGCCATGGCGAAGTCTTCCTCATACTCGTCGGAAATCTGAATTTCGGCCTGCACCGATTCCAGGAAAAGTTTGATGGATGTCAGCGGTGTGCGGATATCGTGGGCCAGAGCCGCACCCAGGCGGCCGATGGCTGCGAATTTTTCCGAACGTTCGGCGATGATTTTGATCTGTCGCAGCGTCAGATCGGTTTCCTTGAGTGCAGCCTCCTTTAGCGTCACTTCCTGTTCCAGCGTGTCCTGCCGTTGCCGAACCTTGAAAGCCATATTTTCAAAAGCCCGGCACAGCACACCGATCTCGTCCCGGCGTCCGGTCTCCAAAGGGGTAAGCGCCGATTGCGCATCGGCCAGGCTGTCGGCCGACCGGGCCAGGGTACGGATCGGCCGGATCACATGCCGGGCGATGATCCAGGTGAGCAAAAAAGCACTGCTGATGCCCAGCAGTACCGTCCCATAGAGATAGCGGCGCAAGGCATCCACGCTGGCGAAGGCTTCGTCGCGATCCTGCTCCACCACCAGAAACCAATCGGTCCCGGCCACCTGCTGGAACCGTCCCAAGACGGCGATGCCGCGGTAGTCCATGTAGGCCTGCCGCGGACCGGGCCGGTCAAAGATGTTTTTGAAGCTTTCCGATTGGGAGATGTTCTCCTTCAGGATCCGGTGGGGCTCCTTGTGCACCAGAAAAGTGCCGTTCCTGTCCACCAGGTAGCATTCGCCGGTCACGCCCAGGGATATATTGAGGATGGAGTCGATGATTTTGCGGGTGCCCACCATACCATATACGGCGCCGATAAGTTTACCCTCCCGTTGGATCGGCGCAACAATGTGGAACGTGGACTCCTCTTCGGCTGGCAGGTAGTCGATATTGGAGAAATGGAGACTTTCCGGTGGCGGCCCGGGCGGATAACCTCTGCCGATGGCCGAATTGCCCTCCAGTCCCTGGGTGCTGTAGACCGGGGCGCCGGCGGCGTCGATCACTGTAAAATCTTTGTAAACGCCATAATTGTCCTGGATGCGGTCCAGGTAGGGGGCCATACGAACCGGGTCAAGTGTCTCGATCAGGGCGGTGCCGGCGATCACCTGCATGTCGGCCCGTCGCTCGCCCAACCATCGCTCTAGCAAGCCGGCGCGATCCACGGCGGCGTTTTCCAACTGGCGCAGCACCAGGTCAACGATGATCTGTTCGGTGGTATGGATGGCGTAACTGCCGATGAGGCCCAGGGGGACGAGCGCCAAGGCCAGAAACAGCACCGCCAGTTTGGCTTTCAATGTGAAAAGGGTTGGCTTGGTTCCCAAAAAACGGCTCCCCGGGCAAAAGGCGCGTTATCCGACGCTCAAAAAGCGGTGCGATGCCCGTGATGCGCTCACACCGGCACAAGATGCGCCGAAAACAGGGTTCTCGCCAAGCCGCCGGATTGCATGGATTGGTGATGCGATCATCTTCCATTGCATCCATGGCGGCTTGGCGGGAAGTGATTGCGCCTATCCTTTGATGACCCGCGGCAGCAGCATTTGATGTTGGGGACAAATCGATTTGGGATTCTGATAGGCCGCGCCGGCAAAAGCCCGCAGGTAGTTACGCAGTTCGGTCATCTTGGCGATCTCATCGACCATCCCCATCTTGGCACAGTAGACAGGGCGGGAGTTGTCATAATACTCCTTGACCATCTGGTTCATTTTGTCGGTGACCGGGCCGAGGGGCCGTCCATCCTTTTTCTCCTTGACCAGACGGCGGGAGAAGCTGGCGGCAGCGGCGGTTTCACCGTGCATGACATAGATTTCGGTGGTAGCAGTACCCAGGGTGAAGGCGTTATGCTGGTTGGCGGTGGGTCCCCCCATGACATAGTGGGCTGCAGCGGTACCCTTGCGCAGGACCACCAGCATCATGGGCACATCGGTTTGCTGGATCGAGTAGATCAGGGACTGGCCCAACCCAAGCACCTCGGCTTTCTCGGCGATGTCGCCCACGTCGATTCCCGAAGTATCCTGAAACCAGATAACCGGTACACGGTCCCGGCCGCACAGGGTGACGAATTCGTTCATCTTGATCAATCCCTGACGGTAGAGTTTGCCGCCCATGCCGGGGTAATCGGCATATTCGGGATAATTTTCCCCCAACCAACCTTGACGGTTGCCGATCACGCCCACCAGAAAGCCGTCTATCTTCACCAAACCGGTGTACATCTCCGGCCCATAGCCTGGCTTGAACTCCATGTGTTCACTCCCGTCCACCATCCGTGCCAGCACCTCGTCGAAATCATAAATCTGCTTCTGGTTGAAGGGCACCAGGGTGTAGAGATCCTCGGCCTCGAACATCGGTTTGACCGGATCGGCCACCCGGAAAAAGCGGGGGTGATAAGCCGGGATATCGCGCATATACTCTTTGACACCGTCCAGCACGTCGGTTTCGGTCTCATATTTGTA
>JAGTVD010000594.1 GCA_018224505.1 Desulfatitalea sp.
AGGGTGCTTTAATGAATAAATGAATGAGTGTTCATTCATTTAGCAGAACAGGTGAAACCCTGTCAAGTGCAAACATCCCACAATGCAAGGCAATCGCATCTCGTTTTGCCCACAGCAACTGGGCGATGGCAAAAACCGAGACGATTGTTGCACCTTTCATCATTGTCCCCTCTCCCCCGTTATGCTCGTCTCACTATCGATTTTACAATTGCAATGAATTATGCCATTATTGGCCTCGTTCAGCAAGCAATTCGCGGCATTGAACCAGGGTTGGAACTATGACCGACATACACGACATCGTACTGATATATATTGAGGAAAAGCCACTATCGTTTGCCCGTGTGGAGGCCATTGAACCCGACATCAAACGGGGTTGGTTCCATGTCAGGCTGCTGCTGCTGCAAGTGCCTCTGCAGGTGGTTACATGGATCTTACGGGATGTTTATATCAATGGTGAAACGTTCACCATGGACGGCAAGCCGTTGCGCCTGGAACGGGTGGTCAGCCCCGAGCCGGAGGCAAGCCGGGACATTCCGGACGTCCCGCCCCCGGACCGGAAAGGCAAGGCCAAAAAGAGCGGCAACGCGCATGGCAATGTGATCTCCCTGAACGATTTAAAAAAGAAGTCCTGACTGAATTCCATTCCCTCCATGCGACGCATTGTCCTATCCGCCTCACGGCGCACTGATATTCCCGCATTCTACATGCCCTGGTTCATGGAGCGCATTGCACAGGGCCTATTTGAAGTGCCCCATCCCTATGGCGGACCACCGACGGTCGTTCCCGCAACCGCCGACCGGGTGCACACGATCGTGTTCTGGTCCAAAAATTTCGGCCCGTTTCTGGAAGGCGACTTCGGCAAGGCGTTGGTCGATCAAGGATACCACCTCTTTTTTAATTTCACGATCAATTCAAGCCATCCCCTGTTGGAACCCGGTGTGCCGGCTCTTGAGGCGCGCCTGGAGCAACTGGCCCGCCTGTGCGAGCAGTTCGGACCGGATCATATCCAGTGGCGGTTTGATCCCATTTGCTGTTACCGGGAAGCCGACGGCCGATCCGCAGACAACGGTATTGCCTTCGAAACCATTGCCCGCCGGGCGGCTGCCCTGGGCATCCGCACCTGCATTACCAGTTTTGTGGATCTGTATCGCAAAGTGCAGCGCCGGTTCACCGCGACGACAATCACTCTGACCGATCCCCCACTGTCCGATAGAAGAGCGCGCATCCTAGCGATGGCCCGTTTGCTGGACCCGCTGCAAATCAGGTTGTGTCTGTGCTGCGAACAAGAAGTGCTGGCCGCCTTGCCTGACGACACCACTGTGCGCCAAGCCGCCTGCATCCCCAACCACCACCTTGCCCGGCTCAATGGTAAGGACATCTCCCTGGTCAGGGACACCGGCCAGCGGGTTGCGGCGGGCTGCGGCTGCCAACGCTCCCGGGACGTCGGCAGCTACGCCCAGCACCCGTGCCACCACAACTGCTTGTTCTGCTATGCCAATCCAGCCGGTGATCGCGCGGTGCAAAAGGAGTCCCGGCTATGAAGATCGGTTCGATCCACTTGACCAATCCCACGGTGTTTGCCCCCCTGGCCGGGATCAGCGACCTGCCCATGCGCCTGCAGGCCAAAGCGGCCGGTTGCGCCTTGGTCTGTTCCGAAATGATCAGTGCCAACGGACTGGTGCATGGTGGGGCCAAGACCTGGGAATTGCTCGCCAGCACACCCCGGGAGCGACCGCTGAGCGTGCAGCTGTTCGGGGGTGACCCGGCCATGCTGGCCGAAGCCGCCCGACGGGCGGCCGATGCAGGTGCCGACATCCTGGATATCAACTTCGGATGCGCGGTGAAGAAAATTCTCAAAAGCGGCTCGGGGGTGGCGCTGATGGGCGATCTTCCCCGGGCGGCCGCGGTGCTCACGGCGGTGCGAGCCGCCGTCACCATTCCGCTGACCATCAAGATGCGCACCGGCTGGGACACCTCCGGCAACGACGCGCTGGCCCTGGCGCGTATTGCCTGGGATTGCGGGGTCGATGCCCTGGCCGTTCACCCGCGCACGGCCCGCCAGGGATTCGGGGGGCATGCCGACTGGTCCCTGATCGCCCGGGTCAAGGCCGCCGTACCGATTCCGATAATCGGCAATGGCGATATACAGACCGACGAGGACGCCCTGCGCATGCTGAAGCAAACCGGATGCGACGCCGTCATGGTGGGCCGTGCGGCCATCGGCCACCCGTTCATCTTCCGCCAAATCGTCGACCGTCTGGCGGGACGCAGCGCCCGCCCGGTCACTTTCGAAGAGCGATTTGCCGTCATCCGGGACTATGTGGACGCAGCCATGGAATATTCAGGAGAGCCCCGGGCGTGCCTGGTGCTGCGCAGCCGGCTGGGTTGGTTCGTCAAGGGAATGCCCCAGGCCGGCAAGTTTCGTCACGCCATTCGTCATATTGGCTCCCGGCACCAGGTTCAGGGCCTTATCGCTGCATATGAAGAGACTGTGCTGAGCATTGCAAACGGAGTGAACTGAGATGACGGCAACGAATCCCATGGATCCCACCCGGCATTTGCGTGACGACCTTCTTAAACTGATATTCAGGGCCGCTGCGATTCTAGGCCTGGTCGCTTTGCTGTTGTCAATATGGCGAGGCCTCCTGCTGGACTGGCATCCCCTCATCTTCCTGAATGGCGCTTCGTTTGTGTGTATCCTGTTGGGCAATTTTTTCGAATCCCGATGGCCGTTTAGCGTCCGCGCCGCGCTGCTGCTTGCCGTTGCCTTTGCCCTGGGCACCTCGGGCCTGTTGACATGGGGTCTGATGCCGGTGGGGATTCTGGGCATATTCGCTTTTTGCATTTTGTCCACGCTCCTTCTCGGCAGGCGTGCCGGCATTGGGGCCACGGCCATCGCGGTCATTGTGATGGCCATGATCGGTCTGTCCGTGCATCATGGCGTCATCGCATTCCATTTTGACGCGCAACGCTATGTCACTGCCGGCATCTCATGGATTCAAGCCATCAGCGGCCTGCTCCTGTCAGCGGGTATCATCGTAATGGCGGTCGGCAAGCTGCATCAGCAGTTTGTGGGCATGATCCATCGGTTGGACCACCAAAATCTGCAACTGCGCGAATCCAATGCAATGCTGGCAACCGAAATCGAAGAGCATGCCCGCGTCGAAAAGGAGCGGCAGGTGCTGGCGGACCGCCTGCGACTCGCCCAGAAAATGGAGGCTCTGGGCCTTCTGTCCGGCAGTGTGGCCCACGACTTGAATAATGTGCTCATGGGAGTAGTGAGCTATCCCGACCTGTTGCTCAGGCAACTGCCCGAGGACAGTCCGCTGCGACAACCCATGGCCACCATCAAGAGCTCCGGCTTGAAAGCCGCCGCAATGGCCCAGGACATGCTGGCCCTGGCCCGAAGGGGTGTGGCGGTGGAGGATACCGTCAATTTAAACGGTATTGTCGGCGAGCTGATGGAGAGTCCTGAACTGGCAAAAATCAAGAAATTCCATGCCAATGTCACCATTTCCGCTTCGCTGGGTCACGACCTGGACCCCATCAAAGGCTCCCGATTTCACCTGTTGCGCGTCGTGACGAATCTGGTATCCAATGCCGCGGAGGCGATGAACGAAGGGGGGTACCTGTCCATTCGCACGGAGAACCGGTCTGTTGAGACGCCGGTACATGGTTTTGAAACCATTCCACCCGGCCGTTATGCGGCGCTCATCGTGCAGGATACCGGTATCGGGATCGACACTGAGGAGATCGCCCGTATTTTTGAACCGTTCTTCACCAAAAAAAAGATGGGCCGCAGCGGTACCGGACTGGGCATGGCCGTGGTGTGGAGCGTTGTCAAGGACCATGGCGGCTTTATCGAGGTGCTCAGCCAAAAGGGCGTCGGGACCAGATTCGAAGTCTATTGGCCGGC
>JAGTVD010000595.1 GCA_018224505.1 Desulfatitalea sp.
CCGCTGGCCTGGATCTCTTGCAGGATGTGGCGGTCCACCTGCTGGGCGAAATGGGGGGCCACGTGGTCGGTCTGCAGCACGGTGAACTGGTCGGGGTGGGCGCTCAGATGGTGAATGACCTTGCCGACGATATGCCCCAGGCGCGGGTCCTTTTTGAACTTGTTGAGTTCCATCAGCACATGGAACGGCACGAAAACGTGGTTTTCATCGCCGTTGCGCAGCTTGAAAAGGGCATTGGGGTCATCGAGCAGGACGTTTGTATCGAGAATGTAGGCTTTGCTTGCCATGGCGCTCCTGTTGTGCGTCCGGGGGGTTGGGCAATGGGTAGGCTTTAGAATTGGCTGTGCGTGTTTAGCAATGATGAGGATTCTGCAAGATTTGTGTGAGTACGTTGGGAAGATAGGCCCATATGACATGTCCAATTGTATGAGCGGCGTTAATGCGGATCCCAAGAGTCCTGGCGTGCTGAAAAAACCACGGGGCCGTTGACTGATAACGAAACACCGGCCGGCAAACGAAAATCTTACCAAATGCTAATCCGCAGCAAACAAGGCTGCTCTAAATTGGGCATTATGAAGGGAACGGGTGTGTATGGACGGAACTATTCGATGCCCACGTTGCGGTGCAGACGCGGTTTACGCATACGGCCGGATCAAGAGCGGCAAGCAGCGATACTTGTGCCTGATCTGCAACCGGCAGTTTGTGCCGGGGAAAAAGTACCCGTTGGCGGATCAGCGCCCCCGATGCCCCATTTGCAATGGCAGGATGCACATATATCGGCGTGACAGCGGTGTTATCCGGTTTCGTTGCGCCGGATATCCCGAATGCCACGGATACTGCAAAACGGAGGTTTGATTGTTATGGGCTGCTGGACATCATTTGGATCCGAATTCCATTCGCATCCCGCCAAGCATGGCACGAACGTTGGCCCAAACCACCCGCAGTCCCAACTGCAGCGGCATTTGCGGCTGATGAGCGACCGCTTCGGAGGCGGACACCAGATGCGGGATGGGGGGTTGCTCGGCCATCGCTTGCCGCCGGTCGGACACGGTGTCCGATTCGGTAGCGTTTCGTTTTGACGGGGGTACCGGCGTGCGCAGCGATATCACCAGCGGCGGCCGGGCATAGGCCAGCAGGTCGCGTTGCACCTCTTCGGGCATCCGGTCGCCGTCGAAAAAGGCGAGCATGAGGCCGAAGTGCTGCGCGACGCCGTTGTAGGTGGGTGCGGCGCTGGCAAACTGTTCTCCGGCCCGCAGGGTCACTTCGAACCCGTGACCGTTGCCCGTGGTGGGCGGCTGGTACTGGCGGCCCTGGTAGGTGCCGAAGGGGTTGGCCCGCACGCGGAAGGTGTCGTTGGCTGTATCGTATCGCAACCGCAGGGGGGCAAAGGCGAAATTTGCCTGGCGGCTGGTGTCCATGGCGATGGCCATGCCCTGGTTGCCGGCCACGACGCCCACATAGGCGGCTGTGATGTGGTTGTTGACGTTGTCCAGGTTCAGGTTTTGCGGGTGGTGGCGGAAGTAATCCAACAGGTAATCGCCGGCCACTCCCAGGAAGTTGTATTTGAGCACCCGCACGGGCGCCGCCGGCGTGGTTTGGGGGGTAAAAAGGATTTCCGCCGGCGCCGCCGCTTCCCACAGCAGGTCTGCGCGGCGGGCCAAACCGGGAACGTCGGGTTTGATCCAATCCGCCGCTTCGGTGGTGGGATAGAGCAGCCGGCCGTCCAGCAGCAGGTAGGGCAGCCCATCCGTTACGGTGAAACGGTAATCGAGCCAACCGTCGCAGATGCCTCCGTTGCGCGGGGCTGGCAAGGGACCGCTGATGCGCATGCTGGCCGAACGGCCGTCAGCGGCGGTATGCCCCACCACTTCCAGGTCCGACGCCATCAGCCGTTGGCCGTCATATTCCAGGTACGGCATGAGACTGCCGGGTTCGACCTGCCGCCGGCCATCGAGGTAAATGCCCTCCAGAGCGCCTTGGGGGTCGAACCGCACTTCCAGGCGCTGGTTGACCAGGCGGGCTGCCTCTGCCATTGCGCCTCCGCCTCGGGCGGAGGGTGAGCGATCGCTTGCACGATCGGTCATGCCGAACAGATGGTAGACGCCATCGCCCAGTCCGTGCGGCCCTGGAATATATAAGGTGACCTGGGAACGGTCGGCATCATCGGGGAAATCTCCGAGGCGGATCGCCTCCGTCATCGCACCGTCGGGACCCACCAGGTAATAGCCGCCATGCCGCCTTGCGGAGGCGCCCGGCGGCGTAACGGTGATGAAACGGTGGGGGGCGCCGGAAGAAGCCGGATCGGCTGACAGCACGGCAATGGTATCGAGCCATTCCAGCGAAGCCAGGCGTGCATCGGCCGTCCTTGGCGCTGCCGGCTGGCCCATTTGACGCACCAGGGCCGTTGCGAGCTGCCGGGAAATGGCGTCCGAATGGCGGTCCAGTGCGTCCATCAACTGGTCCGCTGTTGACTGGCGCTGGGGCGCCAGAAAAGGTGTGGCCATGCCGAAATGGGTGGTGGACAGCGCCCGCATCCGTTCAAGGCGGGACAAGCCGATGCGCGCATCGATGGCGGATCGCGCCTGGGCATCTTTCAGAAGGGGTAGGGCATTGCCGGCGGCGGCGGACACCCGGCGATGGCGTTCGATGAGAGTCCAATAGCGGGTGGCGTCCCACTTCTCGGACCATGAGCTGTATCCGTTGAAGCTCCCGTCGGCCGTGTCCTGGCCGAAATGGACGGTGCCCACGGGCGGCCGGTCGTGCAGGTATTCACCCAGGGTGGTAAAGCGCACATGCGGCAGATCGCTCACCTCGCGGATCAGGCCTTCGATGCCCCCGGTATTGGGCAGCCAGCGCAGTGCCCGTGGCAGATCGATACCGTCCCATAGTTCCGAATCGGCATCGTAATTGATGAAAATCAATGCATCGTGCGCCAGCTCGCCGCTGGTTTGCTGCCGGCGCAGCCGGCTCACCCAATGGCGCAAGCTGATGTGCTCCACCAGGTCGCCGATGTGATAGGTGGGCACCACCACCATCTCCTCGCCGCTTTGGGGGTTGTGGTAGAGCAGGGGATTGTGGGCTTCCGCCGTCGTCAGCGGGCGGCTGAACACCCGGAAGGCGTCAAAGGGCGTGGCACTGTAATACAGAGCGGCTGCCTGGATGCCCAATTCACGGTAGATGGCGAAATTGCCCGGCGTGGTCATCATCTCCTGGGGCCGCACGATGGGTGTGTAGCTGCCAAAAAGGTCCGCCACGCCGCTTTGCCAGGGATTGGAAACGGCCCAGCGCATGGCATCCCGCAGCTCATCGGGGGTCATGGCCGACACCATGCCGTTGTTGAAGGACATCAGGATCACCTCATCGCCCTGGTCACGGACCCGGCGCCGGATATCGGTGATGATGTCCGGCGCATGGCGCGGCAGCAGCTCCTGCAGGGAAAAGAGGTTGTCAAAATCCCACACCCCCTTGACCGGGATGCCTTCCGCGTTGAGGCGGTCCAGGGTGGCGATGATGTGGCGGATGACGCGGATATCCTGACCAAAACCGGCTTGATCGTTGGTGTCGTTGCGAAAGGAGTGGTACAGGTTCACATGGAACCCGAAAGCGATGTAAATCGCGTGTGCCGAATGGGGCGTCCGGTTCAGATAGGCATGGGCCACCGCCACCAGCAGGATCAATCCGGCCGCGGCGGCAATACATCCCGCGGCGACTTTGCGCCAAACCGTTGCACCCGCCATCCCCATACCACACCCCATTACCGACGCAGCCGATTCCGGCGCGCTCATCAAAATTGAACCATTTGCTAACAGAAATCTAACACACGCAGGGGGCGGTCACAACGGAGGGCGGGCGTGTTTGATCATTACCAAACCTACCGTGGCGCCTGGTACGGATATGGGATGGGTTGGCGGCGGCTGTTTTCGCGGAGCTGTTTTTGCCGGCCCTTTGCCCGATCGGGGCAATGATGAGCGATTAACGCGCGCTGCGTTCCAACTCGAACGCCTTCAGGTCAAGGGGCAGGATGGCGCTGGTGCGCACACCGTAGCGCATATAAAGGATGAAATCCTTGAGGGTGCCGACATAGTCCCGGATCGGCTCGCATCCGCCGCCGCGGCAAGCCTCCTGGTAGAGGCGACGTTCACAGCGGGTGGCCTCTTGGTCGGTGATGTGGATAATGTCATGGTAGGAGTGGCCCTTAACTTTTTCGATGAACGTTTCAATACGGTATGATGACGGTGACATAGCAAATCCCCTTGTGTGCGCAGCGGATATCCGTGCAGCGCCCGGATGATGGTGAGATTTATTAACGCATCGATATAATACACAATGCCATCCAATCTCTCTTGGAAGGGGATCATACCAGCCAATTGTTAGGAAATTGTTAGGATCGCCTTGGGCGGGGATTTCATCAAATTCTATCGCAATCCTAATCCGCAGCTCATCATTTCGGGGGTATAGCGTAGCTCATGAAAACAACCGCTAAAGGAGGCAACGCTATGCGCATCGACATTCATGTGCACTCGAAACACTCGAAACGGCCCAGCCAATGGATTTTGAAGAAGCTGGGGTGTCCCGAGAGTTTCACCGAACCGCTGCAGCTTTATCAAATCGCCAAAAGCCGGGGCATGAGTCATGTCACCATCACCGACCACAACAGCATCGACGGCGCATTGGAGATAGCCCATCTTCCCGGCACCTTTCTCAGCGAGGAGATCACCACCTATTTCCCCGACAACGGCTGCAAAATCCATGTCCTCGCCTTGAACATCACCGAGGCGCAGCACGGCGAGATCCAGAAAGTGCGCGAGAACATCTACGATCTGGTGCGCTACCTGCACGCAGAGAAGATCCTGTCCATCGCCGCTCACCCGTTGTTTGCCATCAACGGTCTGCTGACCGTGGCCCATTTCGAGCAAATGCTGCTGTTGTTCCAGCACCTGGAACTCAACGGCGCCCGCAGCCCCCGGGAGAATGCCTGCCTGCGCCAGGTGGTGGAGAATCTGTCGGCCGACAGATTCTCCACCACCTGGCGCAGGCAGGCATTCTCCCGGGGGCTGCGGGCGCCGTTGAG
>JAGTVD010000596.1 GCA_018224505.1 Desulfatitalea sp.
AGGGGGGGCGCCGGATTGATCATCACCGGTGGCATCGCGCCCAACCCGGATGGCTGCGTCACCGACGGCGGGGCCAAATTGACCGATGACGCGGAAGTGGTCCACCACCGCAGGATGGTCGAGGCGGTGCATGCGGAGGGAACCCCCATCTGCCTCCAAATATTGCACGCCGGTCGCTATGCCCGCCACCACCGGGCGGTAGCGCCTTCGGCGCTCCAAGCCCCCATCAACCGCTTCCAACCCCGGGCGCTCACCGCCGACCAGATCGAGACGCAGATCGCCGATTTTGCACGCTGCGCCCGGCTGGCCCGCCAAGCCGGATACGACGGGGTGGAGATCATGGGCTCGGAGGGGTACCTGATCAACCAGTTCATCGTCCGGCACACCAACCGACGCGACGATGCGTGGGGCGGCAGCTATGAAAACCGCATCCGCTTCCCGCTGGCCGTTGCGGCACGCATCCGGGAAGCGTGGGGACCCGATGGCATCGTGATCTTCCGGCTCTCCTTGCTGGACTTGATCGCCGATGGCAGCACCTGGGAGGAGATCGTGCACCTGGCCCGGCGCCTTGAAACGGTCGGCGTTTCCATGTTCAACACCGGCATCGGCTGGCACGAGGCGCGCATCCCCACCATCGCCGCCATCGTGCCACGGGCCGCCTTCACCGGCGTCACCGCACGGCTCAAAAGAGAAGTGGCGCTGCCGGTGATCGCCAGTAACCGCATCAACACCCCTGAAGTGGCCGAACAGATCCTGGCCCAAGGCGCGGCCGACCTGGTCTCTCTGGCCCGGCCGCTGCTGGCCGACCCGGATTTCGTGACCAAGGCGGCCACCGGCCGCGCGCAGCTGATCAACACCTGCATCGCCTGCAACCAGGCCTGCCTGGACCGGCTATTCACCGGCCACGGCGCCACCTGCCTGGTCAATCCGCGGGCCGGCCTGGAACACCAGGGACCCATTGCCCCCGCCCGGAACGCACTGCAACTGGCCGTGGTGGGTGCCGGGCCGGCCGGGTTGGCCTTTGCCGCCACCGCCGCCCGGCGCGGCCACACTGTCCACCTCTATGAACAGGCGGCACGGATCGGCGGGCAGCTCAACCTGGCAGCGGCCATTCCCGGCAAACAGGAATTTGAAGAGACCTTACGCTATTTCCAGCGCCAGCTCGACCATTTGGGCGTGCGGCTGCACCTGAACCGGCGGGTGACCGCCGGGATGCTGCAAACGGCCGGACACCACGCCGTGGTGGTGGCCACCGGCGCCGCACCCCGCCGGATCGCCCTGCCCGGAATCGATCATCCCCGGGTGCTGACCTATGACGCGGTGCTGCAGGGAAACACGGCGGTGGGCGCCCGCGTGGCCATTATCGGCGCCGGCGGCATTGGCGTGGACACGGCCCTCTACCTGGCCCGGGACCACAGCGCCCCCTGGCGCGACCCGCCAACCTTCATGCGCCACTGGGGCATCGATGAAACCGTCCGTTGCCCCGGCGGATTGAGTGCCGATCCGCTGCCCGCCGGCACCCCGCCGCGCCGGGTCTACCTGCTGCGCCGCAGCAATCAAAAGGTGGGCGCCCGGCCGGGCACCACCACCGGCTGGATTGACCGCATCGAACTGGCCCGGCGGCAGGTGGTGATCCTTACCGGCGTCACCTACCAGGGCTTCGACGACCAGGGATTGCACATCACCCGCCAGGGCGAATCCGGCTGCCTGGCCGTGGACCATGTGGTGCTCTGCGCCGGCCAGGAACCGCGCCGGGAGCTGGCCGACGCGCTGCAGGCACGGGGTGTCCCGGTCCACCTCATCGGCAGCGCCGGCCAGGCCACCGGTTTCGACGCCCACCGAGCCATCTCCCAGGGAGTCAACCTGGCTTTGCAGATAGGGTAGGCCCTGCCGCCAAATTAATTTTCATTTTTTTTCGTATGTAATCACATGTGGATACAACAGGTTTGGGTCGAATCGCCTTTTTTGGGGCCTCGGGGGGGTTGACGCACGCGATCTCGTCGGGTATTGGTAGTACCATTCTGTTGGAAAGCCACTGGAAAAACGCATTGATTGCCATCTTAACTAACAGATTTAATGATATAAAAAAAATCTGGGTGTTTCCCGGCGGGGATATATTTTGATAATTTTTAACAATTGTAGGACCATTCATCCATGAGCTCGCATATCAATCAAGAACCCATTTTCAGTCCGGCACAGGTCGGCAGGGCCGGAGAGGATATCGCCCTGCAGATTGAGGCGGCCATTTTAGACGGCAAAATTCCGCCCGGAGAGCGGCTACCCAGCGAACGGGATCTGCAAGCCCAGTTTCACACCGGCCGGGGTGTCATCCGGGAGGCGCTCGGCGCACTGAAACAAAAAGGGCTGATCGAGATCAAGAAGGGCGCCAAAGGCGGGGCGGTGGTTAAAAATTTGGAAATGCACCTGGTCAGCGAATCGCTTGCACTGTTTTTGAAACAGCAGCATGTGACACCGGATTATCTGATCGAAGTCCGTGAAAGCCTGGACCGCACCATCACCACGCTGGCGATTGCACGGGCCACCCCGGAAGAAAAAGAGGCGCTGGTAGCCGGTGCGCAAGCCCTTGTCCAGGCGCTCGGCAACCCCGAACCCGATATGGTGGCGGTTTTCGAGATGGACCGCCAACTGAACCTTTTGTTGGCACGCATGACGCGCAACCCGGTGTTCGAATGGATCATGCGCGCATTGCAGTCGGGTCTGGGGTCGTACGACCACTCCCTGTATAATCACCCGGATTATCGGGAGCGTACCGCTTTCAATTGGCTGCAGACCGCCAAGGGCATCCACCGGAGAGAGCCGCTGCAGGCCCTCTCTTTCATCGGCTACCACTACGTGATGCTGCGCGCTTGCCTGGCCAGGGAATCCATGGATTCCCAAGGACCGGCCGGCGATTTCCCAAGGCCCCCGCTGGAAATCCCCCCGGCGGGATTGCCCGACTCCCCCGTTCATAACGACAGTTAAGCAACCGAAAAGGTGACCGCGTGTTAAAAGTATCCCATCTGACCAAAAAATTCGGAGAACTGGTCGCTGTAAACGACCTGAGTTTCCATGTGGCAAAAGGGCAGATTTATGGCATCGCCGGACCCAACGGTGCCGGGAAGTCGACCATCTACAACCTGATCACCGGCAATTACCCGTTCGAGGGGGAGATCCTCTTTGACGGAGAATCCATTGCCGGCATGCCCCCCCACAAAATCGCCCAAATGGGCATTTCGCGCACCTTCCAGGTCCCCGAGACCTTTTCCAGCCTCACAGTGGAACAGAGCGTCGCCGTGGGCGCCCACTTTGGCGACACCGACCTCTTCGACCCCCAGCGAGTGGACGAGATTATCACATTCCTGGAGTTGGAAGCAGACCGCGATCGCATGGCCGGAGAGCTCAACCTGCTGGGCAATAAAAAGGTCATGATCGGTGCGGCGCTGGGCACCCGCCCTAAAATGCTGCTGCTCGACGAGCCCATGGCCGGGTCCAATGCCAACGAAATCCGGGCGCTGATGGCGCTGATCCGCAGGATCAATGTGGAAATGGGGGTCACCATCATCATTATCGAACATTTCATGAAGGTGCTCACCGAACTCACGGATAAACTTCTGATCATCGAATCCGGCACCCGGATCGCGGAAGGGGACCCGGACAAGGTGACCAGTGATCCCGAAGTCATCGAATGCTACCTGGGGCAGGCTTATGCTGAAGACAACTGATTTGAACGCCTATTACGACCAGTTTCATGTGCTGCACCAGGTGTCGTGCGAAGTCCACGAAGGCGAGGTGGTGCTCATGCTGGGCCCCAACGGCCATGGCAAGAGCACGCTGCTCAAATCGATCTGCGGCCTGGTGCACAAAGTGGACGGCGCCATCGTTTACAAGGGCGAGGCGATTACCAGGTTGTCGACCGAAAAGCTGGTGAATCGGGGTATCATCTATATCGCTGAAAACCGCGAGTTGTTCGGGGAAATGACGGTGCTGGAAAACCTCAAGCTGGGAGCTTACTCGCGCAACGCGCGCAAAGCGGAAAAGAAGAATCTGGCCAGGGTCTTCGAACTTTTCCCGCGCCTGGCCACGCGCAAAAAACAACTGGCGTCCACCATGAGCGGCGGGGAAGCGCGCATGCTGGCCATTGCCCGGGGGCTGATGTCCAATGCCGATTTTCTCTGCATCGACGAACCGTCGCTGGGTCTGCAGCCGAATCTACGCATTGAAGTCTTCAATATCATCCGGGAGATCAACCGCCAGGGCAAAACAATCCTGCTGGTGGAACAGAACATTCCCCAGATCGCCGAGCTGGCCGGCCGGATATATGTACTGGAAGAAGGCTGCATCACCTTCGAAGGAACCCCCGAAGCGGCGGCACGCGAAGAGCGCTTGAAAGAAATCTTCCTCGGCATGTAGCAAGGAAATGGCATGACGGAAGTAACGGCATACATTCACTTAAAACTCCGGCCCGAGCCGGCCCCAAAGAAATCGAATTATGATTCTTGAATATCTGGATGTCTTTATCAGCGGTTTAACCAACGGGTCCGTTTATGCCCTCATGGCGGTGGGCCTGACACTGGTGTACGGTGTGAGCAAGGCGTTCAACTTCGCCTACGGCTCCTTTTACAGCCTGGGGGGCTACTTTGCCTGGGTCCTGATGGTGCTGGTGGGGCTGTGGGGCGGGTATATCGTGGTGTTCGCCCTGGCGGTGCCGTTTTTGATGGGTTTCGGCTTTGTCACCGAGAAACTGATCATCGCGCCCTTGCGCAAACGCTCGGATTGGGAAGTCAAAGTCATGATGATCACCCTGGGGCTGGCCCTGTTCATGGACAACGGCTTCCAGGTGCTCTTCGGTCCGCGCATGAAATCTTTGCCCCCGCTCATGGAAGGCGCCGTTTCGCTGGGCGATATCTATATCGCCAATCAGGATATCATGATCTTTGTCTTGTCGGTGTCCGGCATCCTCGCGTTCCGCTGGGTCCTGAACAACACCCGCATCGGCATGGCCGTGCGGGCCGTGGCCCAAAACCCGGCCGGCGCCAAAATCGTCGGCATCCCGAAAAACAGGATCTTCGCCGCCACCTTCGGCATTTCCACGGTCATGGTGGGCGTGGGCGGCATTCTGCTGGCGCAGAAGTATTTTGTCAGCCCCATGGGCGGATGGGACATCCTTGTCAAATCGTGGGTCATCACCGCCTTCGGCGGCATGGGGTCCATTCGCGGCGGATTGCTTGCGGCCTTTATCCTGGGAATGCTTGAAGCCTTCGTGGGGTACTGGTTCGGCCTGAGCTGGGTGCTTTTCGCCCTGTTTGCCGTACTGCTCACCACCCTGGCGATCCGGCCGCAGGGCCTGATGGGCAAATGGGGTTAACGACGATGGATTGCACCGCGATGGTGGGCCTTCTCAACTCGGTCATGTGGGGTTTGTAATGATGGAATGGAAACGCATGAGCGCCACGATGGCGCTTGTATTCGGCATCATGGCCGTGCTGCCGCTGTTTGTCGGCGGAACGGCCCACATGATGCATATCCTGATCATGTGCCTGATCTGGGCCGTGGTGGCCTCCTGCTGGGATCTCATCATGGGTTTTGCCGGCATTTTTTCCTTCGGGCAGGTGGCCTTCTTTGTCATCGGCGCCTATGCTTCGGCCATTTTTTCCATCCAGCTCGGCATCCATCCCCTGGCGGCCATGGTGCTGGCCGGTCTGGTCACGGCCGCCGCAGGGGTTCTGGTGGGATTGCCGTGCATGCGGCTCAAGGGCGCCTATATCGCCCTGGTGACCTTCGCCGTGCATATGATTCTGGAACCCTTTTTAAAAAGTGGCATGGGTCGCGCCCTGGGTACCGGCGGCACACGGGGGATCCTCACCATTCCCCCCATGGAGCTTTTCGGCATCACCTTCGCAGCGGATAACAAGATCGCCGTGTTCTATGCCGCCCTGGCGCTGGCCGTGATCTGTTCGGCCATTATCATGCTGGTCATCCGCTCCTCCTGGGGCACGGCCTTTCTGGCGCTCAAGGACTCACAGGATTTTGCCGCCAGCCTGGGCGTGAGCGCGTTCAAGTACAAACTGGCGGTCTTCGCCTTGACCAGCTTTCTCACCGGCCTGGTCGGCGGATTTTACGCCCACTACATCGGCATGCTCTCCACGCGCCTGCTCGGCATTGATCTTTTCGTGATGCTAATGATCATGCTCGTGCTCGGAGGGATCGGGCAGTTTCCCGGCGCCATCCTCGGGGCCATCATGACCGTGATCGGGAACGAAATGCTCGCCCCCCTCGGTGCCTACCGTCCGTTGGTGCTGGGGGCGCTGGTGGTGGTGCTGGTCCTTTTGCTTCCAGATGGCATCATGGGTTTATTGCGCAGCCTTGTCCCCCATAAAGTCGCGGAACAAGTCCGGCAGGGCTGAATTGGCAACTATCAAAAAAGGAGTACAACGTGAAGAAACTTGGTCTGTTCATTCTGATTTGCAGTGCAATTGTGATGGGTACCATTTCCGCACACGCCGCGGATGTCATCAAAGTCGGCGTTCCCCTGGCCATGACCGGCCCGTATACCGACACGGGTGACAACTACTGGAAGGGCATCAAGATGGCCATTGACGAAATCAATGCCGCCGGCGGCCTTTTGGGCAAACAACTCGATCCCGTGCGTTTCGACACCCAGGAGTTCGCCCCCGAGCGCGTCATGCAGGGCGCCGACTACCTGTGCGGCCAGGAAAAGGTCGATTCAGTGCACGCCGGATGGGCCGGCTGGGGCCAGGACGTGCGCGCCTATGGCAAGTATACGGCGCCCTTCTTTGCCGACGACGGTTCCCAGGCGGCGGTGGATGTGTTCAGGGAGGACCCGAAAAAGTACGCCAACATCTTCCAGTTGACCGACACCGACATCAACCAGGCCACCAGCATGTTCAATGTGCTCATGGCCCTGCCCCATGATTACCCCAACAAAAAGGTGGTCATCATCAACGCCGATGATGCCTGGGGCATGGGCGTGGGTGACACCCTGGAGGCTAATTTCAAAAAAGAGGGCTGGGAAGTGGCTTTGCGCGAAGTGGTCCCGTATGGCACCCGGGAGTGGGGATCGATCATGACCCGCGTCCGCCGGATCAAGCCCGCCATCATCCATGTGGAAATCGTGAGCGCGCCGGAGGTGATCACCTTTTTCCGCCAGTTCATGCGAACCCCCACCCCTTCGATCCTGAGCTACGGCTATTCCATTGTCCCGCGTGAAGTGGTGCAGACCATGGGCAAAGAAGCCGACGGGCTGATCGGCGAGGTCCCCACGGCCATGCCGACCCCTGAAGCCCCGACCCCGGAAGCCCAGGCCTGGGTGGAACGGTTCACGGGGATCTGGAAGCATCAGCCCCAGGCCGGTTCCTGGGCCGCCTACAGCGGCGTCAAGGCCTGGGCCGCTGCCGTGGTGGCCGTGGGCGATGAAAAAAACCACGCAGCGGTCGCCAAACATATCTCCACCGAAGGGTACAAAGGCGAGACCGGCTGGTGGAAATGGGATGAAGACAATGTCATGCGCGGTGGCGGTGACGTGCCCTTCGGCCATTACCAGGTCCAGAACGGCGAAATGGTGACCATCTTCACCGACCCGCCCGTCAAACCCTACAAAGACTATAAGTTCATCACCCCGCGCTGGATCAAATAGACCCGATCGAAGGCCGGGGGCGACCTTCAACGCATCCCCCCGGCCTTCGAGTGGCAATATTAGCGCGATTTGATGGCATCCGGAAGGGCACCCTTCCTTCACTTGAAACGTAACACTCCGGCGAAGCCGGGCACAGGACTCTGACTTTGAGCGGTTCACCGACAAACCTGTTTATCATGACCCATTTCGACCGCTGCACCGGCTGCGGGCGATGCCAGTTGGCGTGCTCCGAGCGCTTTCTGGGCGCGTACAACCCCCACCGGGCGCTGCTGCACATCCGTCACACGTGCGAAAATCTCTATCACTTTCCCACGGTCTGCAACCAGTGCGCAAACGCCTATTGCGCCAATGTCTGCCCGGTCAAGGCCAT
This sequence comes from Desulfatitalea sp., assembly GCA_018224505.1. Taxonomy (GTDB): domain Bacteria; phylum Desulfobacterota; class Desulfobacteria; order Desulfobacterales; family Desulfosarcinaceae; genus Desulfatitalea. The sequence goes on from JAGTVD010000596.1 coordinate 8,025, forward strand.
CGGCCGGGATGCCCGCACCGGGGCGCTGGTGGTCGACCCGGCAACCTGCATCGGGTGCAATTTGTGTCACCGCTACTGCCCGCTGGGCGTTGTGGGGGTCGACCCGGACCTGAAGAAATCGGTCAAGTGCGATCTGTGCGGCGGCCATCCGGCCTGTGTGGCCGCCTGCCCCACCGGGGCTTTGGAACGCGTTCGGCACCGTGCACCCGCTGCCC
>JAGTVD010000597.1 GCA_018224505.1 Desulfatitalea sp.
AGCAGGGGGGGCCACTTGAAATCATCATCGGCCTTTTTCTGGGCGATGGTGGGTGCGCTGAAAATCAGCAATAGTATCAATGAACAACTGATGATCGATCCTAACAATAAACATCTCCTCATAGTTCTCTCCTCCGGGTTTGGATGGGGTGGGCGACCTGCCCTTGTGCAGTGGGCATGACCAACGCTTCCATGGTTGATTGTGTGGAATGGATAGCTTCTCTTCGTGATGCCGTGTGCTTGCATCGATGGCAACAATGGTTGCCTTGTTGGTTCAGAGCGTCATCTATAGGTACGAATAGTATCACGGCAGGCTTGGGATTGGCAACAGAAACTACTGCCGTTGTTTTGGTTGTCCGAAATCGCGTTTGATATGGACGAACAGTGGGGCCTATTGCAGAGCAGCATGGTTCTGGTCGAACGGCCCATCGGACAACAGTGAAAAAGTTCTTGGTTTTAAGAAAGTTGCGCCCGCGCGTTGCCTATTCCAGCAACAGCGCGGGCGATGGTCGGGTCGCCGGGTCAAGGCGTGGGGACGGGTGTTTGAACACCCGCCCCCTTTTTGCGGTTGTGTGCCCAGAGCATGATCACCATGATTGCCGAGAGGACAAGGCCGATCATGGTGATGCGCGGCGTGGGGAAGCTCAACATAAATCCCGCGCCCATCAGTGGCACACGCATCCACGTGGGCACCCTGCCCGCCACCAGCAGGTAGCCTTCGCTGCCGGCGCATATCAAGATAATTCCGAGGATGCACGAGGGCAGAATATAGATCAGCAGCCACAGGTTGCCCTGCAGTACCAGTGCCGGTTGAAAGATGAAGAAAAAGGGCACGAAATAGATCACGATGCCCAGGCGCATGGCGGTCATGGCCGTTTTCATGGGAGAGGCCCCGGCGATGGCCGCACCCAGGAAGGCCGCCGCCGCCACCGGCGGGGTGATACCGGCCAGCATGGCGTAATAGACGATGAACAGATGCACGGCGATGGGGTTCAGATCGCCGATGGCGATAATGGCCGGGGCCAGGGTGACGGCCAGAAAGATGTAGGCCACGATCATCAGGCCGGCCATGCCCATGATGTAACAGGCCACGATGCCCAGCAGCAGAATCAGAAACATGTGGCCGCCGCCGAGGGCCAGCAGGCCGGAAGTCATCGAGCCGGTGACACCGGTGATGGTCAGGGCGCTGACCACGAACGCCACGGGCAGGATCAGGGCGGCGGTCTGGGTGATCAGCTCACCGATCCGCCGGGTGGTGGCAAACAGTTTCGCCGGCGTCATCCAGGTGGCGCGATGCAGAAACGAGAGGGCGATCATCAGCAGCGAGGCGTACCAGGGTGCCAGGTATTCCCAGCGCATCACCAGCAACCCCCAGATCAGAAAGACGAGAACCGTCAGAAACGGCCATCCTCTGCGCAAGACGGCCAACATGGAGGGGATCTCCTCCCTGGGCAATCCCTGCAAGCCGGTTTTGGCCGCATAGGCGTCCACTTGCAGGAGCAATCCCAGATAAAAAAGAAAGGAGGGGATGATGGCGGCCACCATGATGACCCGGTACTCCACGCCCACGGTGACGGCCATGACAAAGGCGATGGCGCCCATGACCGGCGGCATGAGGGTGCCGCCGGTGGAGGCGCACGCTTCGATGGCACCCGCATAGTGGGGCGGATAGCCGGTTTTTTTCATCGTGCGGATGGTGATCGAGCCGGTGCCCACGATATTGGAAAAGACGCTGCCGCTCAAGCTGCCGAAAAAGCCGCTGGCCACCACGGACACCTTGGCTGGGCCGCCACGATATTTGCCGAAAATGGAGTTGGCCAGGTCGATGAAAAAATCACCGGCGCCCGTGGCCAGGAGCACACCGGCGAACACCAGAAAACCGAGGATGATTTCGGCGACGATTTTGGTGGTGATGCCCATCATGCCCTCGGAGCGGAAGATGTGGGACTCCATCGTGCTGTTGAAATCGTAATTGATACCCTGGAGCAGTCCCGGAAAGGACTCGGCGGCAAGGGGATAGAGCCCCAGGATCAAAACCACCAGGAAAAAAGGGATCCCGCCGGCGCGGCGCGCGGTTTCCATCATCAGCAGCCAGATGACAATGCCCAGGGGGATATTGCTCCATCCCATGAGGATCATGTCCCGGCTGTGAATGAAGAAGAAGATGCAGATGCCGAGAACGAGTGCTGCCAGAAGGACGTCATACCAGGGCGGCGGCCCCACCCGTTTGCGAGCCGGAAGATAGATGAAGGTGGCTGCCGAGAAGATGCCGATAAAAAGCCAATAGTACTCCGCTTCCAGAAACACCTTGCCACGGAAAGCAAAGCCGAAAATATGATAGATGGCCAGCAGGATCCCCGCGATGGAGAGCGCGGTGAACAGCACGCTCTGCCAGCTGGTCATCGATCCCAGGCGTGCCACCTCTGAATTTGCTTGCTGAACGTCCTTTTTTTGATCCATTGTCCCTCCAGTTGATCTGACTTCCGGTTCCTCACAGATATGCTTCAAGGCGACGTTGTGTTTTTTGTGCAAAAAGAAATGAGGCGACCCCTAAAACCAGTAAACCGCTCACCAAACCAACTGCACTGCCTTTTTTCATGAACGACTCCTTTTGTTGCTTTATTATTTTACGTTTGTCAGATAATGGGGCATCGTTTGAACAATCCGGGTGGCATCGGTCATGATATTGTCCACCAGGTCCTGCACCTTGGGAAGATCCTCCACCCGCTGGGCACATTCGCCGCCGGCCATCATGGCCTTTTCACGGTCCCCTGTGCAGACGGCCCGGATACCATCGCGTTCATACTGGATCAAATCCGGCGGCACGGTGGTAAAGTCGTCGGGCACACCGGAAAAAACGCCGGGGGATTTGACGATGGTGTTTTGCAGATGTTGCACGCTGGAAGGGGTTTTCAGCCAGCGGGCCGGCCCCACGATTCCCCGGGCCACCAGGGTGCCGCGGTCTTCCGTTTTGACCACCTGCTCCTTCCACAAGGGGTGAAAGTCGCTCTCCTGGGTGGCCAGAAAGCGGGTGCCCATCTGGGCGCCGGCGGCCCCGAGCGCCAGGGCCGCGGCCAGGGTTTTGCCGTCGCAAAAGCCGCCGGCGCCCACAACGGGCAGATCGGCGCCGATGGCATCGACCACCGCGGGCAGCAGCACCATGGAGTGCACCGGCTCCCAGGCGATGTGGAAGCCCCCTTCGTGCCCGGAGGCCACGATGCAGTCCACACCGGCTTTCTGGCAGCGCAGCGCGCCTTTGACCGACGGCACCACATGCAGCCAGGTGAAGCCGGCATTCTTGATTTTGTCGCGCCAGGGCACCGGGTCGCCGGCGGAGGTGAAGATCACCTTGAAGTGATCTTTCATGGCGGGATTCTCTTCGCGCACCCGGATGGCCGTGTCGATCAGTACTTTGGACTTGTCCAGCAACTCGGCGGACACCATCACGTTGATGCCGAACACCCCGCCGTTGTCCTTGGTCAACCGATAGGTGCGTTTGAGCACCTTTTCCAGCACGGTGGCCATGTCGTCGTCCATGGAGGCTTCGGCGGTTTCCACAAAGGCCTTGTAGACCCAGGGTTGATCGGTTTTGCTGAAAATACCGCTGGTCGACAGCAGGCCCAGAATCCCGGCGTTGGCGGCGGCGACACACAGGTTGTTGTTGCTGAACGGCCCCATGCCGGCCTGAATGATCGGATGCCGGATGCCAAGCATTTCGGTGAGTTTGGTTTTGAGCATTTGGATTTCTCCTTCAAGGTTGTACCGGGGATCGGGCTTAGGGCCGTGTCATTGCCCCGGCGGGAAAGTGCACCCCGTGTCAGGCAAAGGCCGCTGGCCCGCGAAAGTCGGTATCGCAGGGCAAGCGGCCCAAAAGTTCCTGCACAGGATGGTGCGCTGTTACGCCTTGGTTTTCGGCGCCAGGGCTTCGCGATCGCCTCCGCTCATGCCCGCCATGTGCTTGACCAGTTTTTTACGGGATTCGATATCATATTGGGTGGTGATGGCAATTTGCTCCATCACCGGGGAGCCGCCGCCGTGAAAACCACCCACATTGTGGATGCCGCCCTTGGCGGAACACAGGGCATCGCCCAGGTAGCGCCAGAATTGGGCCTGGTCCTCCACCGGCATGTCGGGATTGCGTTGGGTGTATTTGAGCAGCAGGTCCCGGGTCTCCGGGTTCAGGAAATCCTTCTCGTGGGGAAAGGTGGCCACGACGCCGCCGGCGATGTCGCACAGGATTTCAGCCTCGCGGAAGACCGACTCGCCGGTCAGACAGCGGCCCACATTGCAGTAGATCGAATGGGGGATATAGGAGCCGGGGCCATAAGGCACAAGGCCTTTGCCCGGCATGAAAACCCGCGCGCTGCCCAGGTCGGAGGCGGTGTAGCCGGCCGCATAACCCAGTTCGGTGATCATGATCAGTTCGGCCAGCTTTTCGCGGATGTGGGGCGCCTTGTGCACATTGTTGACTTCCGCCGCCAGGGCAGCGGCCCCCAGGATGATGTCGCCGATGGCCGGTTTGCAGCCGGAGTAGGAATGGCGGTGAAACAGGGCGAACAGCAGGGCGTTGATGCCGCCGTGCTGATACTCACCCGCCAGGAATACCCGCTCCCAGGGGATGAAGCAGTTTTCGAAGATCATGTAGGAATCGGTGGAACCCGGCATGAAACCACGTTTGAAATGCTCCCGCGGCCGAAAGTTGTGGATGGTGGACACCTGGGTCAAACCGTCCCAATCTCCCGGAACCGCAAAGGCGACGGCGTAGTCTTTGTCTTCGGGGCGCAGGGCGCGGGTGGGGACGACCAGCACCTCGTCGGCGACTGAAGCCTCGGAAATGTGCACCTTGCAACCCTCTACCACGATCCCATCCTTGAGCCGCTCCTTGATATGCACATAGGCCCCCGGGTTGGGCTGGTCGGCTGGGCGCAACATGCGATCGCCCTTGACATCGGTCTGGGCGCAGCAGCCCACCAGGTCTTCGGTCTGGAAGCGCACGAGCCAC
>JAGTVD010000598.1 GCA_018224505.1 Desulfatitalea sp.
CATGAGCCGATATAGACCTGGTCGATGGGGGTGCCTGCCATTTCGGCCACCGGTTTGACATTGTCGGGCTTGAACCCGAAGGTCACCTGGGGCGAGAGTGCCGACACATTATGGTCGAACACCTGGTCATAGACGGCGTCCGCGTCGGGGGCGAAGCGGGTATAGGCTTCCAGGGCCGCCCGGGGCGATGCGAATTCGTCCTTGATAAATGGCCACAGGTAATCCACCGTGGTCCGGTCGGGGGGGCAGATGCCGCAGGTGGCGCCGGCCTCCACCGCCATGTTGCACAGAGTCATGCGCTCTTCCATGGTCATGGCGGCCACCGTGGGGCCATCGAACTGGATTACTTTGTTGGTGGCGCCATTGACGCCGACGCGGCCGATAATGGAAAGAATCACATCCTTGGCATAGACCCCGGCGGGCAAAGTGCCGTGGATGTCGATTTTTAAGGTGGCCGGTGCACGGAAGGCGCATACGCCCTTCAGGATGCCGACCTCCAGGTCGGTGGTGCCCACGCCGGCGGCAAAGGCGCCGAACGCCCCGTGGGTGCAGGTGTGGGAGTCGCCCATGATGATGGTGTAGCCGGGCCGTGCAAACCCCTTTTCCGGAAAAAGGGCATGGCATACGCCGTTGCGGCCGATATCGAAAAAATCGGTGATGCCATGGCGGCGCGCCCACTGCCGCAGGATTTTTCCCTGGGTGGCGGTCTTGCCATCCTTGGCCGGTGTCACATGGTCGATCACCGCTTTGATCTTGCGTGGGTCGTACACCCGGTCCTTGCCCCGGGCCACCAGATCGTTAATGGCCATGGGGGTGGTGATTTCATGGCAGAAAACCGCATCCAGCCGCAACACCCAAGTATCCGGCGTCGGGCGATCCACCTGGTGCGCCTCGAATATTTTTTCCGCAATTGTCATACCCATATCGCTACCTCGTAAAAAGGATGGAATTCAGTCAGGATAACCTGCCACGATCCTTTAATCGTTATCGGTCTTGAGCACCGCCAAAAACGCACTCTGGGGCAGCATCACCTTGCCCACCATCTTCATGCGCTTTTTGCCCTTTTTTTGCTTTTCGAGCAATTTGCGCTTGCGGCTGATGTCGCCGCCGTAGCACTTGGCGGTCACATCCTTGCGATAGGCGTTGACGGTGGAGCGGGAGATGATTTTGCCGCCGATGGCGCCCTGGATGGCGATTTTGAACTGCTGGCGTGGAATCTCCTCGGCCAGTTTGTCACAGGCCACGCGGGATCGCGTGTAAGCACGATCCTCGTGAACCAGTTGGGAGAGGGCATCCACCCGCTCGCCGTTGATGAGGATGTCGAGTTTGGACAGTTTGCTGGCCCGGTAGTCGATGATTTCGTAATCAAAGGAGCCGTAGCCCTGGGTGACCGTTTTGAGGCGGTCGTAGAAGTCATAGATCACTTCGGACAACGGCAGTTCAAAGACCATCTCCAGCCGGTTGCTGGTCAGGTACTGGTAGTTTTTGTTAATGCCCCGCCGGTCCAGGGCCAGTTTCATCACCGCCCCCATGTAGCGGTCCGGCACGATGATGCTGGCCCGGATGAAAGGCTCCAGAGCCTGCTCGATGGTGGTGGGGTCCGGGTAGTGGGAGGGGTTGTCGATGATCATCTCCTCGCCGTCGTTGAGGATCAACTTGTAGCGCACCGACGGTACCGTGAGAATGATGGATTGATCGTACTCGCGTTCCAGACGCTCCTGGACCACGTCCAGGTGCAGCAGGCCCAGAAAACCGCAGCGGAAGCCGAACCCCAGGGCCGCGGAGGTGTCTTTTTCGTAGATCAACGATGCATCGTTGAGCTTGAGTTTCTCCAGGGCAACGGTCAGCTCCTCGTAAGCATCCGCCGCCACCGGGTAAATGGAGGCGAAGACCACCGGCTTGGCTTCCCGGAAGCCCGGCAGCGGCTTTTCGCAGGGGCGTGCGTGAAGGGTGATGGTGTCGCCGCAGCGGGTGTCGCTGACCGTTTTGATGCCGGCAATCAGGTAGCCCACTTCGCCGGCGGCAATGTTCGGCTGGGGCTTGCGCACGATCTGGAAAAGCCCCACCTCCTCCACTTTGTGAGTGGTCTCGTTGTACATGAACCGAATGCGGTCGCCGGCCTTTACGCTGCCTGAGAAAACCCGGAAGTGGACGACGGTGCCCCTGAAGGGGTCGTAATTGGAGTCGAAGATCAGGGCCTGCAGCGTCGCATCAGGATCGCCTTTGGGTGGAGGCAGTTGGGTGACGATGGCCTCCATCACCTCGGCGATGCCGGTGCCCTCTTTTGCCGAAACGAGAAGCGCGCGCTCCGGGTCGAGACCCAGATCGTCCTTGATTTGCTGTTTGACCCGGGGAATGTCGGCCGAAGGCAGGTCGATCTTGTTGATCACCGGGATGATTTCCAGGTCGTGCTCCATGGCCAGCATGAGATTGGCCAGGGTCTGGGCCTCGACCCCCTGACTGGCGTCGATGAGCAGCAGCGCGCCTTCGCACGATGCCAGGGCGCGGGACACTTCATATGAGAAGTCCACGTGGCCCGGCGTATCGATCAGGTTGAGGGTGTAGTCGTGGCCGTCCGCTGCCCGGTAGGGAAGGCAGACCGTCTGACTTTTAATGGTGATGCCCCGTTCCCGTTCGATGTCCATACTGTCCAGGATCTGGTCTTTGAAGTCGCGATCCTCGACGATATGCGTTGCCTGGATCAGGCGGTCCGAAAGGGTGGACTTGCCGTGGTCAATGTGGGCGATGATACTGAAATTGCGAATTCGTTTCATACGTTTCATGGATAGCGGCTGAAAGAGGATATCGATGCGAACGTGACGTCCAGGGGGCGGCAACCCGCGGCACCCTGCTAAAAGGCGATTGACTTACACTTTCCGACCCGCTATATTTCTTTAGTTGGGTAAGGGGTTAAATTCGCTTTAGTATCAGATCGTTTTGAGACATGTCAACCGATAAAGAAATCGCAGCTGCAGGGGACTCGTCAACGCCTATGGATGTTCACATCCTCATCGTGGATGATGACAATGCCATCCGTACGGCCATGCAAGAGTTCGTGGAGATGTCCGGGTTCGCCTGTCTCACCGCTCCCAGCGCCGAAGAGGCCTTCGAAATGTTGGAAACCCACAGTTTCGATGTGGTGATCACCGACATCATGCTGCCGGGCATGGACGGTCTGGAATTGACCGATCGTATCAAAAACAACCATGAGGTCGATGTGATCGTCATGACCGGTTACAGCGGCGATTACTCCTATGAAGAGGCCATCAGCAAAGGCGCCAGCGACTTTGTGTTCAAGCCGGTGCGTTTTGAAGAGCTGCTGCTGCGGTTGCGCCGGGTGCTCAAAGAGCGGCGTCTGACCC
>JAGTVD010000599.1 GCA_018224505.1 Desulfatitalea sp.
GTCCGGCGTGGCCGTCAGGTGGAATGTAGGCACCGCATTCAGGGCAAAAACGGGCAGTATCCAGGATCGGTTTGCTGCATTTGGGACAAATCATCATAAGAACTCCTGACAGGCCATTATCAGGTTTATCAGGTTTTTGGAATGACGATTATTAGAGCGGAGCAGGCGCTGGCATTTCGGAAGACTTTCCTCGAAGGCGACACGCGGTGGGGTAAATTCCTCGTAACAGAGCCGAGAGACGCCGCCGATTGGGAAACCAACATCCGCATCAAATAGCGTAATCGCAGTGAAACGCGACACCGGCTTTGCACCTTGATAGCCGGTCGTACCGCAAACCTCACGGGGTATCGATGGTGCCATCGATACCCCGTTCTTTTTAGGCGGTGATAGGACGCACCCTCGCCGCCGAATTGACAAACAGGGGGTGCATAGCGGTTACCGCCCGTTGATTTTGCAGATACACGTATTACCTATTCGACTACAGGTAAATGGATTTTCAGTCGGTCCCCGGCCCGAAACCCGGAGACCGTTCAGATCGCTGTTCGCGTGGCATTATGAGGTTAAAATGAAAAAGTACCACCGCTCCAATAACCCTTGGGCAATCGTCCGCGTGGCCATTGTGCTGGCCTTGTTGCTCCCATTGCTTTCCGGGTGCGCCCACCAATATGGTGAATTGCAATGGGATGGCGAGGTGACGCGCATGTTTCGCACCAACAGCGTTCCTGAAACCTATCGGTACTATACCGATGGGCGTGCCGACATGCCCTATGCCATTGTCGGCATTGACCCGGGGGTACAACTGGTTCCCCGATATTGGGAACCGGTGGCACCCCATTCAGAGGCCTTCGCCCGGAAGGTGGCTTCTATCTGGCTGCCGGAAGACTGGACCCGATACCCGTCGGGGCAAGGGGCTTTCATCGTGGATCGCACGGGGAAACGCATCGGCATCTGGTATTCGATGTATGCTTATACCACCATTGCCGTTCATGAAGACGGCCGCGTCGACATCTATTCTCCTGCTGTCACGGACGGCTCGGAGCTGGAATAATTCCAATGTTGCAAAAGCCGGAAGACTTCATATCCGGCGTTGCCAAGGGCTTGCAGCAGATTTACGACGGCGGCACCCTTGGCGCCTTGGCACTGTAGCCCCCCGGCCTTTGCAGCATTGGGGTGAATATTATGTTGCGTCTGCAAAAATTTCATCCAGGCGAAACCATGCCGGCCCGGTTCCCGGTGTCCGGCTGACCTGAACCATTTTGGCGGCCACCTGCCGGCCGGCAATCGGTCGGTAACGCCGCAAGCCGGGGATGGCGCAGAGCACGGGCAACAACCAGCCGCCCAGCTTCTCTGCCCACCGAACCGCCTCTCTCGGCCCCTGCAACAGGGACGGTTGGAAGATGCTGATGCGCTCAAACGGCAAAGCCTGCACCTTTTGCTCCAATTCGCCCTTCATGCGCAGATACGGGTTGCGGCTTGCGGCATTGGCCCCGCTGGAAGAGACCAGCAGGTAATGGCGCACGCCCTGGCCGGCCGCCAGTTGGGCGGCTTTGTATTGGTAGTCCAGGTCCACCACCCGCTGGGCTTCGATGGAGCCGGCCTGTTTGCGCGTGGTGCCCAGGCATGAGAACAACAGGTCGCCGCTGAACGATGCGGCGCTGGCCTCCAAATGGTCGAAGTCCACGACTTGATTATGAACTTTGGCAGATGCATGCGGGGCTGAACGACGGGTCAGGGTAACGATGCGGCCGATATGCGCCGCATGCGCCAGTTGGTCTGTTACCGCCCGGCCGACCAGACCGGTCGCGCCGATGACAATTGCTGTTTGCTCCATAAATTGTTCCCCCTGTTCACCGAATTGTTGCTCCGACGCCCTGAATTTTCGGGCCTTGTCCTGTTTGCGCCTCGAATCCGGAAGCACTAAGCGCTCGACTTTCTCCCGCTCATTCAAATGCGAGGACGCCAAATGATTGGGGCAGATGGAAATTGGGTTTCGGGTTGTCGACCGGCGACCATGTCAACCAGTGCGGGTGGGACGTGTTATCGGCGCACTTGTAGAAATTCGCGCGCCACTGTGCTGCGGGAGCGGGCCAGATCACTTGGCAGTAGCGTTCCAGCAAGGCGATGGGGATCTGATATGAAACGGTCCAGGTTACCGGCTCCTGGATTTCCGGGTCAACAATGCGCGGCAGCGAATGGGTTTTAAGGATTCCGTCACATTCCCCCGCAGGGATCTCGATCCCTCTCCCAGGAATGCCCGCGTGATAATGGAAAAGCATGGTACCGCCGCAATTCATCTCAAAGTTGAAGTAGCCTTTGGACACATCGATACCGGGCGTGAAAAAGAACTCGACACAACTGTCCCCGCAGACACTGTCCTGATGCGCGGCGGCAACCGCGCGCACATATCGGTCCTCGACGCGGAACATGACATGTATGGCCCGTTCATCGTAAGCGATCTTCACCGCCGTCCGCGGGCAATGGTCGGGTTTGTGCCCCATGTAATTGCGAAGCCATTGGGTCGGCAGCGCACGCCATGGCGGCAGGTTCCAATCGGCACCGGCCTTCGGCAGGTGCGCCAGAGGTTTTACGATAGCCCGCATGTTTTGCTTTCCTTGCACAATTGCCGCCTTCGCCCTGCGCGGCGACAATTATTCTTTTCCAATACCGGCCTCAAAACCGGTTCGCAACACGGACACCCTATTCCGGCAGCATACCGGTCCATGACGGCCGCGTCGCCAGCAACCGGAAATGAAGGGACTGGCGCCGCCGGCGCGATGTGCCCCATTGCAAGATAAACATATCATGCATATACCGTCAACGAACGATGGTTGTCCCTTGCAATTCTCACGCGAATACCGTTTATTGGGACAAACCATATCCGCATCAGGAGGTATGATGGAACTGGTTCTGGACGACAAAGAGATCCGCGTCATCGGTTGTCTGATTGAAAAACAGTTGGCCACGCCCGAATACTATCCCCTTTCCCTGAACGCCCTGACCAACGCATGCAATCAAAAAACCAACCGTGATCCAGTGACCGACTATGATGAACAGACCATGGAAACGGTATTGGATGGCCTGGTACAAAAAAAGCTGATCAACAAAAGCGTGGTGGGGCGCGTTCCCAAATACGAGGAGCTGCTGGTGCGCGCGCGCAACTTCGTACCGCGAGAAGCGGCCCTGCTGTGCGAGTTGTTGTTACGGGGACCCCAAACCGCCGGCGAGCTTCGCAACCGCGCCTCGCGGCTTGCCGCGTTTGAAAGCATCGAAGCGGTTCTGGATACCCTGGGGCGACTCGAAGAGTGGGGACTCATCGAGCGGCTGGCGCGCTTGCCCGGCCATAAGGAACCCCGGTACGGGCATCTGCTCGGCGGCGCGCCCCCAACCGGCGATGTGGCGGAACCGGCCGCACCGCCGGAGAAAACAGATCCCGCCGAATCACAACGCCTGGCGCTTGTGGAGCAGGAATTGGCGACCTTGAAAGAGCAGTTCAATGCCCTCAAGGACCAATTTGAAAACTTCAAACGGCAGTTTGAATAGCCGCAGGGAGCCTGCTCAGGCAGCCTTCCTGATCAACAGCTCCCGGGTTTCTTCGACTTCTTTGCTTTCAATATATTCATCGAAGGTCATGCGCCGATCGATCACACCTCCGGGTGTAATCTCTATCACCCTGTTGACGACGGTGCTGAGACACTCGTGGTCTTGGGAGATGAACAGAATCACTTCGGGGAAATCCGACAGGCTGTTATTCAATGCGGTGATCGCTTCGAGATCGAGGTGGTTGGTGGGTTCGTCGAGCATCAGGACATTGGCTTCGGAAAGCATCATCCGTGAAAGCATGCAACGCACTTTCTCCCCACCGGAGAGCACGTTGGTTTTTTTGAGGGCCTCGTCTCCGGAAAAGAGCATTCGGCCCAGGAAGGTTCGGGCATAATTCTCGCCTTCTGTGGGGGGCGCGAACTGCAGGAGCCAGGTGATGAGGTTCTGGTCGCCGGTGAAATAGACGCTGTGCTCCTTGGGAAAATAGGCGTGGGTGATGGTAAGGCCCCAACTGAATTTGCCGCCGTCCGGCGCCATCTCACCGGCCAGAATTTGAAACAAGGTGGTTTTGGCCAGGCTGTTGGCGCCCATGAAGGCGACTTTATCGCCGGCGTTGACCGTAAAGCTGACGTTGTTCAGCACCTTCTCGCCGTCGATGGTCTTGGTGAGTTGGTCCACTCTCAGAATGATATTGCCACACGGGCGTCCCGGCTTGAAGCTGATAAAGGGGTATCTTCGGGACGACACCGGCATATCCTCGAGGGTGAGTTTTTCGAGAAGTTTCTTGCGGGACGTGGCTTGCTTGGATTTGGATGCGTTGGCGCTAAAGCGCTGGATAAAGGCCTTGAGTTCATTGGCGCGATCGGTGACCTTCCGGTTTTCGGCTTGCTTCTGTCGCAGGTGCAGCTGGCTGGCCTGGTACCAGAAATCGTAGTTCCCTTGATAGACCGATATCTTGCCGAAATCGATATCGGCAATGTGGGTGCAGACCTGGTTCATGAAATGGCGATCATGGGACACCACGATGACCGTATTCTGGAACTTGAAAAGAAACTCTTCGAGCCAGGCAATGGACTTGATGTCCAGATTGTTGGTCGGTTCGTCGAGGAGCAGGACGTCCGGGTTGCCGAACAGGGCTTGGGCCAGAAGCACGCGCACCTTTTCGCCACCTTCGAGTTCTTTCATTTTTTTCTGGTTCAATGCCTCTGGAATGAGCAGTTTTTCCAGCAGCACCGACGCTTCGGACTCTGCGTCATAGCCGTTCATCTCCTCGAACTGAACCTCGAGCTCACTTGATTTGATGCCGTCCGCTTCGGTGAAATCGGCCTTTGCATACAGGGCGTCCCGCTCGATCATAATTCTGTAAAGCTTTTCATGGCCCATGATGACGGTGTTTAAGACCGTCTGCTCGTCAAAGGCAAAGTGGTCCTGTCGCAACACGGCGATGCGCTCCCGGGCGCCGACTGAGACGGTTCCCGAGTCCGATTCGATCTCCCCGGCCAGAATTTTCAGAAATGTGGACTTGCCGGCGCCGTTGGCGCCGATGAGGCCGTAACAGTTGCCCGGTGCAAATTTTATGTTGACGTCTTTAAACAGAACCCGCTTGCCATAGGCCAGGGTAATGTTGGTTGCGCTAATCACGATGTTTGTTTCCTTTCTTATATAAAAAAGCCACAGGAAATGGCTCCTGCGGCTGCGAAAAACATCTTTTATACCACCTTGCGTGCTTAAAGGAAATCTTTTAATGCAACATTGGGGTAAATCCATCAAGCCGCCTATGCGGCTGGCCTCTATCTATCCGGAACGTCCCGAAATGCGATACGGTTTCGCTTTACGAATACATTACCGGCACAATCCGGGGTCCAGGAAAATCGGCTGCCCGTGCAGTGCGAGACATGCGCGGACGACCTCAAAGGGTATCGCCGCCCCGAGCCCGCCAGCACCGCCGCTCGGGGTCGACAAGACCCCTTGGGCCGCGGTGGTCGGCCACGAAAGGGGCCATTCGCCCGTCGCTGCAGCGGCCCCGGCGTCCGTCAGCGCCCACGCGCTGCGCCCACCCAGGAACCGGGCAATGAACGGGCGTTTCCCGCGCGGCCCAAAGGTAACCCGGGCCTTATCGGACTTGATGAGCGTCTTGGCGTACGCGATGGCGTCGTGCAGTCCGCCGACCGCGTCCACCAGATTGTGACGGACCGCTTCGCCCCCGAGCCAGACCCGCCCTTCGCCGAGCGCATGCACCGCCTCCGGTGCCATGTTCCGCACCTGCGCCACCCGTCCAAGGAACGCGTCGTAGAGAAATTGGACCACGCCGTCGATGGCCGCGCGCTCCTTATCGGTAAGCGACCGAAACGCAGAACCCAGATCCGCCGAGACGCCGCACTTGATGCAGTCGGTCGTAATCCCATGATTGCGCAAAAGTTCGGCGAGGTTGAAAAACAGGGTCACCACACCGATCGATCCGGTAATCGTCGTGGGGAGCGCAAACAGACGGTCGCCGGTACTGGCGATCCAATACCCGCCGCTGGCGGCAACGGGCCCCATGGAGATCACCAGCGGCTTCTTGGCGCGCAACGCGACCAGCTCGCGCAGGACATTCTCACTCGCAACGGCGGAGCCGCCACCGCTGTTGATCCGGAAAACCACCGCCTTGACACGCCGGCTCTCTCGCAACGCCCGGATCGCCTTGACCATTGGCCGGTCTCCGATGGCTTGCCCGAAAAGCGGATTGTGATGGCTATCGCCTTCGACAATCATGCCCTCATAAACCAGCACCGCCACCCGGGGACCGAAAGCGAAAAGATGGCGCCGCCGCCTGATCGTTTTCTCCTTGATCTTCTCCGTTTTCCACTCGTTCGTGAGATCGTTGATGGCGCGCAACTCATCGACAACCCCGCTTTCCCGGGCCTCCGGTGCATTCAGGATACGCCCGGCAAGCATCTCGCACAGGATCTTTTCACCCATAGGTTCACGCACGAAGCCCGTCGGCGTGCGCAACACCGCCTGTCGCATGGCGGCGACGGCACCGTCGACCAGTACCTGGTACTGCCGGCGGGCATATGCGTCGTGCTTTTCCGTCCGGAACCGATCGGCGGCACTCTTGTAGCGGCCGCGCCGAATCACTTCCACACCGATGGCGTGCGTGTCGAGCAGCCGCTTGAAGAACATATTCTGTTGCGCGATCCCCAGGAAGGAAACCGCACCCAATGGGTGTATGATGCGGCGCTCACAGACGGACGAAAGCACGCAGTCGAAGGCATCGTACTCCGGCGCATAATAGTACAGCTGTTTTCCGGCGTCGCTCAGGCGCCGAAGTGCCGCGCCAATCTCTTCCAAACCGCCAAAAGCGGGCACCGCAAAGCCTTTGCGCCGATGGATGATCACGCGCTGAATGGATCGGCTTTTCACAAGCCGCTCGATCTGTCCGTAGAACAGGTCCAATCGGAACTGCGGCTGAATGGCCGCCCCGGCGATTCCGCCCACCTGGGGCCCGATCTCATGGTACTGGCCGCTCAGCTCAAGTGTGGCATAATGCATCTGTCACCCCGGAACATTCGGTTTTGGGTTCAATTCGCCAATCCCATCGCTGTCCCCGTATCGCCTGCGGATGATCGCGTCGAACAGCAGAACGAACCGCCATAGCCATGAATATAACATAGAATATCGGGTTGTCGCTAATGCCTCCGAACGGCACCTCGCAACCGCATGGAATCAATTGCTTAATCGTTCAGGTGTTTCGAGGACCTGCCTGATCTTTTTTGAAAGCTCGGCCATGGTGAACGGTTTTTGGATGAAGCCCCTGCAGCCTTGTGCCAGAATCTCCCCGGCCTGCCCGTCGATGCTGTAACCGCTGGAAAGCAGAACGTTGACATTCGATTCGCTGCGGCGAAGAGCGGCAAAGGTGTCGCGGCCGCCCAGATCGGGCATGATCATATCCAGAATCACCAGATCGATATCGCTCTTGTTCCGGTGATAAATTTCGATCCCCTCATTGCCGCCGGTGGCGGTGAGTACCTTGTACCCGAGGCCCTGGAGCATCTGGGTGCCGATATCCAATATCATCTCTTCGTCGTCAATGAGCAGCACCGTTTCCTTGCCTTGTTGAATCGCCTCGGTCGCCTGGCGCGCGTATTCGACACGCTTGTTCGATGCGGGCAGGTGCACCATGAAGGATGTACCGACCGCTGTTTCACTTTCCACTGAAATAAAACCACCGTGGTTCTTGATGATGCCATACACCGATGCCAGACCAAGCCCCGTGCCACGGCCCCGTTGCTTGGTGGAAAAGAACGGCTCGAAAATACGTTCCTTGGTGGCTTCCTCCATTCCGACCCCGGTGTCCGTGACGGTGATTTTGACAAACCGCCCCGGATCGATGCCGTATGGGCTGACCTCTTCCCGGCCCAGCGCCACATTCTCCACGGACAGGTACATATCGCCGCCGCCCGGCATGGCCTGCCAGGCATTGACGAACAGGTTGAGCATCACCTGCTCCATCTGCCCGCGGTCCACCTCCGCCGCCCAAAGGTCGTCACCCACCTTGGTGTGCATGCGGATCTCTTTTTTGGTCCTGCCGAACATCTCCGCGCTCTTGATCACAAACGGCCCCAGGTCCGTGGATTTCACCTCATACTTACCGCCCCGGGCGAACCCCAGGAGCTGTCGGGTGAGGTCGGCGCCATGCTGCACATAGGTCTCCATGTTTGTGAGCCGGTTATGGTAGGGATGGGCTTCGTCAAGATTCATGAGCATGAGAGTGATGTTGCCCAGCAGTCCCATGAGCAGATTGTTGAAGTCGTGGGCGATACCGCCGGCCAGGGTCCCGATGGCTTCCAGCTTCTGGGATCGCCTGAGTCGTTCTTCCAGGTTCTTCTTTTCCGTTACATCGACAAGAAATCCTCGGAGGCCGACACATCCGCCGTTCCGATAAATGGGCGTCGTGTGTACCAGCACCGGGAAATGGGTCCCGTCCTTCTTACGTGCGGTATACTCGCTCAGCCCCATGTGTTCGCCCTGCATGACGCGCATATAGTTCGTGATGATCCGCTCATGGTCCTCGGGCGCCATGACTTCCAGGACATGGAGCCCCTTTTCCACTTGCTCTCTCGTAAATCCGAACCGCTCCAGGGAAATATCGTTGACGAAGGTGAACTGCCCATCGGCATTGGTCTCGAATACCGTCTCCGGAAGGAGCCTGGCCAGGTCGCGAAAGCGTTCCTCACTCTGCCGAAGGGCCTCTTGCGCCCTGTTGCGATCCGTCATGTCGATCAGCGATGCCACACTCTCCCGTGTACCGGGAATCATGGAAACGCTCATGAAAAAATCACGCACCTCACCCGAGCGGGTCTTGGCTCTGAATTCATAGCTGTTGAGTACCGATCCGGGATCGTTCCGGCGCTGTATGTGACGCTGTTTCATGACCTCCAGATCTTCTTCCACCACGAAATCGGTCCAGCTCATCCTGTTTTCGACTTCTTCACGGGCATACCCAACGATCCCCTCGAAATTGGAGTTGGCCAGCAGGATGGTGGTATCGTCGCCAACGATGATATTGGCCGTGGCCGTGTGTTCGAAAATAGTGCGGTAGCGCTCCTCGCTCTTCCTGAGCGCTTTTTCCGCCTCCATTCTCCCGGTCACATCCCTGCCCAGACCCCTGAAACCGATCGCTTCGCCGGAACGGCCCCGCATGAGTGAAGCCGAAAGTTCAGCGATAATTTTCTTCCCATCCTTTCTGCTGATCTCGTAATCCGCAATGGTCTGCTGCGTTCCGGTGCGGTAGATTTCGTTGAAAACCGCGTAGGCATGCCGGGCGGTTTCAGCAGAGGTGAATGCCCCATGGTTCATGCCGAGCAGTTTTTCCCGGTTATGCCCGAGAATCATGCAATGGGCCTCATTGACATAGGTATAGTTGCCGCTCAGGTCGCATTCGAAGTAGGCTTCTTCCATGGTATCCAGAATGGACCGATAGCGCTCCTCGCTCTGGCGAAGCGCCTCTTCGGCATGCTTGCGGTCGGTAATGTCCATGCACGAGGCGATGCTTTCACGGCTTTCCGGTATAAGGGCCACGTTGAGGGAGATCTCCCGGGTCTCCCCCATGCGGTTCACGAGACGGAATTCATAAAAGTTGGGGGCGGAACCGCTTTCCCTTCTTCTTGCGAAATGGTAGCTTTGCATGCGCTCAAGATCCTGGGGGTCGATGAACACGGTCCAGCTCATCTTGCCCTCCATTTCCGCCTTGGTATACCCGGTGAGGTGCTCGAACTTGGAGTTTGCCAACAGGATGGTGGTGTCCTCGGCGATGAGGATCGTGGCGTTGCCGGTATTCTCGAAGATGGCGCGGTAACGCTCCTCGCTCTTTTTCAGGCGGGCTTCGGAGCGCTGGCGGGCGGTGATGTCGTGGACGATCACATGAAAGCCGGCGCGCTTGCCCGCGTCATCGCGCATGAGGCCGGCGGAAATCTCGTGGATCCTGACGGAACCATCCTTGCAAACCACATCATAATTGACCATTCGGCCTGGGGTGCCGGTCTCATAAATGCGGTGGAAAATTTCGACCATACGATCCGCCGTAGCGGCCGTAGTGTAGTTGCGGAAATTCATACCCACTAGCTCGTGGGAGGCATATCCCATCAGGAATCCGGCCACCTGATTGAAGGAGATGATATTTCCTTTCAGGTCGAGTTCATAGTAACCTTCTTCGATGCTCTGCAGCACCTGGCGGTATTTCTCGGCGTGCGCACCCGATGCATTTTTCTGGCGACGGATCTCCTCTTCCAATTCCGTTATCCGTCGCATTAATGATTCCCTGCTCGGACAATTGTCCATGCGCCCCCCCCGCTCTGCGATATGGCCCTCCGGTGTCCGGGCGCCGACATCCGGACTCCGGCGTCACGGCACACCACGGCATCCAGATGGTTATCGGCACTTTACAGGAATTTCTTAAGCACTATATCTAATTGTAATAACTTACAAATTTCCGCTTCTGGTCGCACCCACCTGAAAAATCGGGCTGAATCATCAAGGCTGTGCAGGTGGTGTCGGGCGGCATGTCCGGATTATTCACGAAATCAAATAGAATCCTTCGTCATGATAGCCGAACGCAAAGCCCACCATCGCTTGGGGGCGGAACGAAGTGGCGCTCCCAATCGTTCGGTGCGGTGACGGGTTACGTAGCGTCGGTCCGGTCATTGCCTTCCTGTCTTTTTTCCTGCCGGACAAACAAACTCGCACCTTCTGCAATATTTTATCGTATGTTGTGTGCCGGAGTTGATTATAGCGCTTTCGGCAACATCCTTTTCCATTCTCACATTACATACCTCTCTATCATAAAAGCCATCCCTTCCGGGTAAACGTTCAGAAAACGCATTCGATTTGAATATTGGCGCTTTCTCATCCATGGCATTTTCGGGGCAAACTTTTCTGCAATAAACTTTACAGTCACTACAGGGATCAAAGGCTATTGGTCCGGTTGGGTGTATCTCAGCATTTAGAAATAAAGCCCTGAGTCGGATTCTAGGACCATTCGAGGGCGTTATAAGCATATTGTTTTTTCCAATACATCCAAACCCGGCAAGCACCGCTGCATCCTTGAGAAAAATCCCCCCCTTTTCAACATAATAATGAAGCATACTGGTTTTTATATTCAGGCTGTTTTCAATCTTTTGGCTTGTCCGCTTTATGATATCAATCAAAATACGGTTACCAGGAGTACCTCTTCCATCCCACCAATCAAGCTCCGGCTTATCTTCCGGATGTGAAAGGCCAATCACGAGCACGGATTTTACGGAATCCGGCCAAGTGAACAATTGATTGTCTGGCAGAGCATCATCTTTAACAGTACCGACGCCTGCATAATTTCCCATTTTAATATAAATCGTGTGTGACGCAGACACCTTAATCGCTTCCACACTCGCTATACCGGCAAGAGTTGCCCCGTTTCCCATGGCAATTTCAATAATGCGTTCTCCAAGTTCCATTACTTTCACTCTCCTTGCTTGAACAGTATTTTCGATCTACGCATTGTGAATCCGTCGGTTTGAAAGTGGCTTTAGCCGCTGCCGTGGATCTGTTATTGACCGCATACATGATAGATCTTTTGATTTTGGAGGATTTTTATAACGCTTTTTATGTTTCATAAATATCTGTAAAAGCATGCCATAGATTTCTCTTTTTTAATAGCTCATCATCTATCTCAATTTGTATTAATGCGAACGATGTGGCTCTGCGGCGAGCGAAGCGGGTCCGCCCAACAGCCGCCTGTTCTACCTTTCTCTTCCTTCTCGGATTATATCCACAATCTCTTTCGTGGTAATCTTTGCTTTAATAGAAGGTACATCAAGCGGAGATGAGGCGACTTTTTCAGGGACTAACGCAAACGTTCGGCCGTCTTTTCTTCGGATTAATACCTTGCCTGTTGTTTCAGCCTGTTCCAACACAGACGCAAGCTTTTGTCTTGCTTCCGAGTATGTATAGACTTGCATTTTAAACCTCCAAAGTCTCAACCTTAATGCCTTGAGCCGCTGAGATTAGTTTGCGATCCAAAGTCAACAAGGGTGATTTATACCGAATAGCGCAATCTAAAATATATGCATCGTAGGCATACATGTTTATAGTTTTGGATAGCTGCATGGCGTTTGCGAAATCTGGTTCGACATACCTTAGCGGTATGCTCCTGAATATTGACAACCCCTTCTGAGCTTCATCAAGCGTCAATCTGTTTTGCTTAAACATAGCCGAAAATGCATTGCCAATTTCCCAGGGAATGGAACCTGGCCCAATTAATGTATTTCCGCGTGTAATTTCAATTATCCTGGCGCGTTCTGGCTCATCAGCTAAGACGGCAATCAAGGCGGATGTGTCTATTACAATATCCATACCTATCTCCCAAGCACATTTTCTGACAATTGTACAACAGTGGTGGGTTTTGTCAAGTGTATGAGGTAGAACGCCGAATTCAGCGAGCGCGACGGCACATCCTGTGCGCCGCTACAGACTTTGCGAGATTGTGCACAAGTCCTTCGCGTCCGCTGGAATGACAGGTTGTGCCTTCCGTTAGCAAAATTTATATCCCATTTTAACCCAATAGCGCCAGTCTTCAACTGCTTCGATAGTCTCTGTTGAAGTCTCACTGATAGGGGAGAGTTGGGATAGTGGAACTGCTAAACCACCCCTTTCCCAGCGCATTGTAACGAACCGATCTCACCCCGGTTCCCGGGATCAGGACAACGACCAGAGCGGTTAAAAGAAACCCTGAATCGAACAGAGCGATCTCCACTCATGATCCGCGCAACGGAAAGCGAATGGAGTCGACCTCGGCTTTGAAAAAGACGAAATGGTCTGCCGTACCGAACATGTTGCCCGCCTCCACCTTGAAGGGAAGGCGAAAGCCTTGAACGTCACGGAAATCCGACAACTGCCCACCAAATGGTTGCAGCCGATGCGTTTTGGCAGGATTTGCATCGCTCCACCGCATGAAATGCACCGCAATGGGGCAGCCATCACCGTCAACCCTCAGATCGACAGCCTGTGCAAACCCCATGTGACTTACGGTGACGCGAGCCGTGTGTTCATCCACCGCTTCCCAAACAATGCCCGGCCCGGGAAGCAAAGCCGCAGGGGTCCAAAACAAAGCCTCCGCGACATACCGACCATATGCTGATCGGGCGTGGTCCGCATCCCCCCCCATCCGGGCAACAGGCAGCAGGCCAAGAATACGGAATCGGGTCCACCGCCCGGAATCGGAACCTGAAACGGGCACGATGCCCGGCAACCGCAGCTTCCAAACAAAACCCCATGGCGCGGCAAGAATCTGCGTCGCGTCCATTCTTTGATAGTTTGGGTTCTCCCGCGAACCCAAGCTGAACTGCCCCCCCATATCAATTTCGGCCACTGTCAACAAAGGCGTGCCGGGCGCAATGGCAAAATTGAAAAAGCGCCGTGCCGGTTCGGGCAAATCGGCAACCATGGAGGGGTCATACGCGGGTGGGTTCAGCGCCTGCAAGGCGGTCAATCGTGACCATTCCATTCGTTCTGCACGCCCGTCCCACAGGCGAAGTGCCAACAGCGCGCACAGGGCTAAACCGAGCATTGCCAAGAATAAATTTACGAATTTCATAAAAGCACCTTGATCCGTTTATGATGGGGATCATTGTCGGCGCAAGCGACCTTCTGGTCAATCCCAAACATTGGGCGTGCGAAAATAGCGTAAAGCCGCATCCCGGGCCTGATCGGACGCACCTGAAAAATCGGGTCGGATCATCAAATCCGTGCAAGAGGTGTCGGGCGGCGTGTCCGGATCGTTCACGAAATCGAACAGAATCCTGCCGGCGCAGGTGTCCACGTCATTGATGGCGATACCCTGCAGCAAGGTCAGCATCAAGGTGCCGTGGTTGGCGGTGGGAAATTCGACCAGGTACTGCCTGTCGCCCGGGTAGTGGCTCTTGGCGAAGCGGGCGAACTGGACCGGGGTTTGGGGATCCATGTCCCCGTTGAGCAGCAGCATGGGGATGTCGGTGGCCGGCCACTGGTAGGTGGCGGCATCGAGCGGATAGATCGGCCAGCCGACCGAATCGCGGGCGATGTACTGGTCCAGCGTTTCATCCGGGCTTGCGTAGGCGCTATCGGAAAACGCCTGCGCCTGGTCCAGGGACAGCCCCCCGATCAGTTCGGAGGTGATGATGTGGGTATTCAGATTGTAGCTGAACGCGGGATACATCGCCTCTTGCTCCGGCTCGGCCTGAGCCCTGAACAGGGTTTCGATGATCTCCACGTCATCCGCGCCGCAGCGGCAGATGCGGTAAAGCAGGGCCGGCAACACCATCCGGCCCCACCAGTCGCGGCCCAACCCGGCCAGCTTCTGACGCAGAGCGGTCCGGCTGATCAGGGGATTCAGGTCCGCGCAAAGCCCGGCGCCGTCGATTCGGGCATAGGTGTCATCCAGCACCGCCAGGCTGTCGGCGCCATATGTCCGCATGCGGCTGCCGCAGGTGGCATCGTCGTCGCAGCGCTGCAGGATATCGAGCACCAGCTGGTTGGCATTCTGATCGTAAGCATCGATGGGATACAATCCGTTCTCGGGACCGGCCGGCACGACCCCGTCGAGAATGAGGCCGTCGAGCATGTCCGGGTAGAGGTGAGCGAATCGCTGCGCCAGATAAGTGCCGTAGGAGAAGCCGTACAAAAAGCGCCGGCCTTGCCCGCCCACGCGGTGCATCCAGGCCGCCAGGTCGTGCGCCGCCTGAGTCGGGTTAAACATCGCCAGGCCGGCCTCTCCCCATCGTGATAACAGATCGGCCGCACATTCGGCCGACCCGTCCGCCGACCCGGGGCAGGTCAAAGGACTCGATGCCCCGGCGCCCCGGTGTTCAACCAAATAGTAGTCCCACTCGGGATGGGTCTGCGCCCAGACTTCCAGTGGATAGGCATAGCTCGCGATGCTTTCACCCGGCCCGCCCATCAAAAACCAGATCTGACCTTTTTTGATCTGCCCCGCTCCCCTGGCGCGCATCACCAGAACGTTGATCGCGGCGCCTTGAGCGTCATCATGATGCAGCGGCATGGCGGCCGTGCGGCATTCCAGGCCTGCGCCGGCTTCCAGGTACGCAGGGCAGGCGCTCCAATGCGCTGCTGTCCCCGGAGCGTTGCCCCCGCCACAGGCGGCAAAAATAAAAATCAACGCAACAACAAACGACAAACAGCTGATATTTCGCGGCATAGCGCACACTCTCTATATTGGACCGGCACCGGACGGCCTATGATGGACCGCCGTCGGACGGCATTCGCACGATCTTTCGCATCCATCGATGATATCGGGAAAAGTGCCGATTTCTTGAGGGGCAGGGATGCCGGATTTTCCAGCGCTCGGGTTTCCGTGCGCAACGCTGTTTTGCCGGACAAACGACAGGGGCCGTCAGCGCGGTGGCCTGCCGGCGGCCTGGGTTGATAGGGTCGTGCTTGCAAGCGCACAGCCCCCGATCCGCGCGCCAACAGCAACCTGGCGGATGGACGCCATAACAATGGATTCCATATCAGAACGCCTTCAATATTTTGAATCAAATTTTCAATTGACGATGCTTATATCTGTGGTACTATTTGTACATATTGGACAAAATATACAATTGAGGTATGAATGATGCTTAGTAAAATTACAACTGCAGATGCCAGAAAAAAATTTTCAAATCTCATTAACAGAGTGGCTTTCGGAAACGAAGCGTTTGTTTTGACTCGCCGAGGCGAGCCGATCGCCGCACTGGTATCA
>JAGTVD010000600.1 GCA_018224505.1 Desulfatitalea sp.
GATGCCCCAGCGGTTGCGGTGGTAGAATTCGTTCCATTTTTGCAGATTGTGCAGGCCGCCCATCAAACGGCGGATTTTGTCCAGCGGCAGATAGCGCAGATTGTCCGACCGGGAAGCACTTTGGAAAGCCATGGCCGGGTAGGCGGCATAGGCATGCTGATCCTGCAGGTCTCTTAAATAATCGTCGTAGGGGACCCCGTTCCAGGGATGGCTTGCCAGTCGTCGGGCAAAGTCCCGGTGCACCGCATAGGCATGGGTCAGGCTGCGGACCCGGACCCGGCGCACCGCCTCGGATGCCGTGCGTCGGCTGGATTTGACCATGCATCCAAGAAAAAAAAGGTGCCAGGCGGGCAGGGTCGATAGAAATGTGGTGGCGCTGGCCAGGCGTTCGGACGAAAAACGGTCGAACATCACATCGTCTTCAAAAATCAGCATGTGTTCGGCACCGGCGGCAAGGCCTTGATGCATGCACTGCATGTGGGATTCGTAGATCCCCTGCTCGCAGTTGACAGGGTGTTTGGGCACAATGACGAATTCCACCCGGTGGTCCAAGCCGACCCGGGCGAATTGAGCCATGGCCTCCTGCCGCCGATCCGGTCGCTCGATCAGGGAGATGCAGTAGATTTTATTAAAGAAATCCCAATCCGAAAGCATGATCAACCGGCCTGGTTATATCCGCATGGAAAAAAAGGCTTCCCCACAGGTGGGGGCGCTTGTATAACAAAATCCGTTCCCCTTCTACATGGCGAAGGGTTAAAATTCAACCCGATTCGCGGGTCTCGCTCGGCTTGCCCCATCTCGTGAAGGAAAAAAACAGCATGCGTATCGTTCTGATTCATCCGGCGGGTTCCAATTGGCTGGCCGGCCGCAAAGATGTGACCACAACGGCCAATCGTATGGCGCCACTGGGGTTGCTCTCCATTGCCGCCTTTTTGGAGCGCGAAGGGCACCGTGTGATGGTGCATGACTGCCTGGGGCCGGAGGCGCCTTCCGGGATCACCGCCAACGTTGATCGCATTCTGGCCCATGATCCCGACCTGGTCGGGTTTTCCGCCACCACATCAGGCTTTCTGGACGGATACGCCATGGCCGAACGGATCAAAGCGCTGCGGCCTTCCGTGGGAGTGGTCTTCGGAGGCGTGCATGTGTCTGCCCTGGGCGCTCGCTTGCTGGATGAGTTTCCGTGGATCGACTATCTTTGCCTGGGGGAAGGGGAGTTGACCCTGTCGGAACTGGCCGGCGGCCAAACCCCGGCGGCCATTGACGGTCTGGCATGGCGGGAGAACGGTCGCGGCATCGTCAATGCGCCGCGGGCGCATCTGCCCGAGTTGGACGATCTGCCGTTTCCGGCCTACGAAAAACTGGCCGGATTTCCCAAAGGCTACCACCTGCCGCTGTTCAGTTATATCCAGACCCCCGGCGCCACCATGGTCACCAGCCGCGGTTGTCCTTACCAATGCTCCTATTGCGACCGGTCGGTTTTCAAGCGCGGTTTCCGCTACAACTCCGCCGCCTATATTTACGCCCACATGAAATATCTGTGCACGCGCTTCGGTGTGCGCCACATCAATATTTACGATGACCTGTTCACCCTCAACCGCGAGAGGATCGAGACGCTGTGCACCCTCTTGACCGCCAAGCCTTTGGGCATCCATTTCAACTGTGCCGTTCGCATTGGCCATGCCGACGACGCATTGCTGCGCATGCTTAAAGTTGCGGGCTGCCTGATGGTCTCCCTGGGAATCGAGTCGGGCGATCCTGAGCTGCTGGAAGTCCACAAGCCGGGAGTCTACCTGGAAGCGGTCAAGGACACGGTGCGGCGCATCCAGGCAGTTGGATTGCGCGCCAAGGGACTATTCATGATGGGGCTGCCGGGGGAAACGGAGGCCTCCATCCAGAAAACCAGTGATTTTGTGCTCTCCCTGGGATTGGATGATATGAATATGGCCAAATTCACTCCTTTTCACGGGGCGCCGGTGTGGCAGACCATTTTTGAGCAAGGCACGGTGGACGAGGATTGGCGTTTGATGAATTGCCTCAATTTCGTTTTCATCCCCAAGCAGATCGGTTCTCTGGAAAAGCTGGACCAGTTGTACAACACGCATGTCAAACGATTCTATTCCGACCCCGAATGGCGTCGAAAATTCCGCCGGCGCATCTGGCAGCATCGCCGCAGTCTCTGGTTCATGGCCCGCCATCTTCCCGGATTCCTGGCGGCCATGCGCAGCTTCGAGCCGGCAAAAGAGAACTGAAGTGGTATGCGCGCGACCACTCAGTCGCGCTGTTATCGATGCGGGTGCAATGAAAATAAAAATACCGATAAAGTTTCTGAATGGCAGTTGACACCTACCTGCCTTTTTGCCATACTTGGGTGGTACAACCAACTTCCGGATTTTTATATCCTTTCTTAAGTCGCCGGGATATTTGGGGTAAGGGTTTGTAGTGATGGCGTATCAATCCCGGAAAACCATTTGCCCCGGTACCCGATATGTGTTTGGCTCAATTCAACGCAAAACCGAAAGGAGACAGTTATGGCTTGGAAAAGAGTGGCCCTCGTGGCGATCGTGATTGCTGCTTTGGTGGTGCCGGTGCAACCGGCCATGGCGAGAACCGATGTCCTTTTTGGAGGGGCATCCATTGTCGGCGTCTACTACCAGGTGGCCTTGCAGATCAGTAACCTGATGAACCGGCACATGGGGGATGACTACAATTTCATCGGCCGTCCCACGGGTGGATCGGTTTTCAATATTAATGGTATTCTTCGTGAAACCTTCGATTTCGGCGTGGCGCAGTCGGATCGCAACTTCCAGGCGTTCAATGGCGTTGCCGATTGGGAGGGTAATGCGGTCACCAATCTGCGCAGTGTTTTCAGCATGCACCCGGAGACGGTAATGCTGGTGACCCGCAAGGATACCGGGATCAAGAAGGTGGATGACATCAAGGGCAAGCGGATCAATATCGGCAACCCCGGCTCCGGACAGCGGTTCAACGCCGAGGAAGTGCTGCGCGTGCATGGCATCGATCCCGGAAAAGACATCCGGGCCGAGAGCCTGCAGCAGCATGAAGCCTCCCGCGCATTGGTGGATCGCAAGATCGATGCCTTCTTTTATACGGTGGGCAACCCCAGCGCGGCCATCGAGGAGCCGGCCCAATCAGTGGATATCGTCATGGTGCCGTTGGACCACCCCGATATAAAGAAGCTGGCGGAAGAGAAGCCTTACTACGTTTTTACTAAAATCGCCGCCGGCACCTACCGGGGTGTCGACTACGATGTGCCCACCTATGCCGTGACCGCCACGGTCATTACCCATGAAAACGTCCCGGAGCAGATCGTGTACGACATGGTCAAGACCGTATTTGAAAACCTCGAACAACTCAAGAAATCCCATTCCGCGTTCCGGTATCTGGAGCCAAAGCAGATGCTGGAGGGGCTTTCGGCGCCGTTCCATCCGGGCGCCCTGAAATACTATA
>JAGTVD010000601.1 GCA_018224505.1 Desulfatitalea sp.
GAGACAATTGGCAAAGCGTTGACCTTGACCCGCTCCTGCCCGGCCGCCCGGGCCAGGATTTCGCGGAAAGCGGCTTCCACCCGTTCCGGCTGCCGGCGGATATCATGGTGCAGGATATCCCGGGCCATGGCCATCCCCAACCGCACCGTCTCTTGCGCACCCGCGGCATGAATCTGATGCCGGTGGGTGTCCAGAACCCCCATCACCACCGCCAGCAGGTCGTTCAACGGCTGCACGCGCGCCATCTCGGCCGGCAGTGCCCGATTGCGGCCCTGGTGGTACCCCTCTTCATAGGCCTGGGCCTCGGCGGCCTGCACCTTTTCCGCCAGCGATTCGGGCGGCGCCTGCCAATGCGTTGCCATGCCCTGCCTGGATGAAGACGTTGGAGTGGCAATTTCCGGAAAAGCGTAGTTCCCGGGTTTGTCTTTACGGGTGGTCATTAGCCTACAAACTCCTCGCCGCCGCGGCCGCTGATGATCAGTTCACCCTTGCGCTCCATGTCCTGGATGATGCGGGTCACCTTCTGCTGGGCGTCGGTGACATCCTTCATGCGCACGGCACCGGTGACCTCCATCTCTTCC
The DNA here is from genome assembly GCA_018224505.1 of Desulfatitalea sp. GTDB lineage: Bacteria > Desulfobacterota > Desulfobacteria > Desulfobacterales > Desulfosarcinaceae > Desulfatitalea. Next base: position 582 of record JAGTVD010000601.1, read on the forward strand.
CGGAGAATCTCCGCCGCGCGCTGGGACATGTTGCGGAAGATCTTCTGCTTGACCTCGTCCGAGGCCGCTTTCAAGGCCACCGCCAACTCCTGGGACTCCACGCTGCGCAACACTTTTTGCAAACCCTTGTCATCCACGAGCACGATATCCTCAAAGACGAACATCATCTGCTTGATCTCTTCCGCCAGTTCAGGATCATTCTCCTCGATCTCGTCGATGATCTGCTCCACGGTGGTGCCGTCGATCAAATTGAGGATTTCCGCCAGGTGGGCGACACCGCCGGCCTCCTGGGTGGTGATATGGTCCTTGTTCTTCAGGATCTCCTCGAACACCTTGTCGATCTCCTTGACCATGCCGCCCAGCACCTTGTCGAGGTTGGCAATGCGCAAAGCCACATCGGCCTTGAGCTGGTCCGGCAGCTTGCCCAACACCTCGCTGGAGACGTTGGGTTCCAGGTGGGCCAGAATCAGGGCAATGGTCTGGGGGTGCTCGTCCTTGATCAACTGGATGAGCTGGGCGGACTCGATGTCCTGAACCGCCGCCAAAGTCGTTTTCTGGAGGCCCTTTTTGGGCTCGCGGGCCGGTTCGGGCGCGGCCAGCGCGGCGGCGTCGGCTTGCAGCATCTGCGCTGAAAAGCCGGTGCCCTCGATGAATTCGCGCGCCACCCGCTCGATCATGGCTTCGGGGATCGTGCCCAGCCGCGACTGGATGCGCTGGATCAACTGCCGATCCTGTTCCGAGAAGCGGCTCAGAATGGGACGCGCGGCATCCAGGCCCACCGCTTTGACCAGAATCGCCACCTTCACCGAACCCGTCAATTCATTGGCATCCATGCTATTTCTGCTCTTTCAGCCATTGCTGCATCAACCGGCTGGAATCTTCCTGGTTGGCCGTAATCGCCTGGGCCGCCTGCTTGACGTAGCTGGACCCTTCGCCCTGGGCGGCATACTGGCGTTCGATCTCCGCCAGGCTGCGCGGCAGATGCTCCAGCAGTTCCACATCCTCCCAGGCCGTTTCGGTCAACCATGCGATCAGCGGCCGGATCACATACAAAAAGGAGAACAGGATGAACAGGCCCACCGCCAGGTACTTGAACACCGCGCTGTATTCGCGCAGTTGTTCGAGCCAGCGGCTGCCTTCGGCATCCGGCGGCAGTGCCAGGCGCTGGGTGTTGAACGGGATATTGGCCAGTTCCACCTTGTCGCCCCGGGCTTCGTCGAAATTGATGGCGCGTTTGACAATGGCATCCAGACTGGCCATCTCTTCGGCGGTGCGCGCAATGTACTCCGCCTCGGGTGTCGGTCCCCGGCCAGCCGCCGCCACGGGCAAGTACGAGCCGTCCACCACCACCGCCACCGAAAGCCGCTGCACCTGGCCCACCGGCATGATCTGCCGCCGGGTGGTACGCCCGATTTCGTAGTTGCGGGTCTGGTCCTCTTTCTGGAATCCGACACCCCGCCGGGCCTGGTTCTCCCCTGCCTGGGGCTGGGTGATGTTGGCCGCCAGACCGGGCACGCCCATGGGCGGCCCCTCGCGATCGGTGGAGACCTGGCTTTGCAGCTGCTCGCTGCGCACCACCTGGTTGTCCGGCAAATAGATCTCCTCGGTCTGCTCCTGCTGCATGAAATCCAGATCGCACGCCACCCGCACGATGGCCTTGCCTTCGCCCAACACGCTTTCGAGCATGGTCAGGATGCGCTTTTCCAGGGAACGCTCCTTGCGCTGCTGGAACTCCAGGTGATCGGCGCTGCGTTTGGCCACCGACGGCTCGTCATTGAAACCGGCCAGCATTTTACCATTCTGGTCCACCACCGTCACCTTGCCGGGCGTGAGCCGCGGCACGCTGGAAGAGACCAGGTGGATGATGCCCTGCACCTGTTCTTCATTGAGCCAACGGCCGTGGCGCATCTTCAGCGTCACGGAAGCCGTGGCCGGCTCTTCTTCCTGAATGAACAAGGAACGCTGGGTCATCACGATGTGCACGCGTGAGCTCTCCACCTCGGCCAGCCCGTTGATGGTGCGACTCAACTCCCCCTGCAGGGCGCGTTGGTAATTGATGTTCTGGGCAAACTCGGTCATCCCCAGCTTGGTGTCGTCAAACAGTTCGAACCCCATACCGCCGCCCCGCGGCAGCCCCTGGGAGGCCAGATCCAGGCGTACCTCATACAGGCGCCCGCGCGGGATCTGCACCGTGCCGCCGTCGTGGGAGAGCTTATATTCGATCTTCTTCTCTTTCAGAACCGCCACCACCTGGCCGGCATCCTCCGGCGCCAAAGAGTGATACAACGGTGCGTAGTCGGCCCGCCCGGACCAGCTGATCATCATCACCATACCGGCCACGGTGGTGCCCACCAGCAAAAAGAGCGTCAGCATCTTTCCGGGGGAAAGGGTCTGGATGATCCCTTTTAATTGTTGCAGTATTTCGGCAAAAGTGTTGGGCATGGTTCGCCTTTCGGGTAATACGGGTCTTCAGACTAAAACTGCATCCGCTTGACTTCTTCGTAAGCCGCAAGCACCTTGTTGCGCACTTCCACCACCAGGTCCATGGCGATCCCCGCCTTTTGCATCTGGATCATGGTGTTGTGAATATCCTTGCTCTCGCCGGTAATCAGCTTTTGCGTGGCAAGGTCCGCATCATTGCGCATGCGGTTGACCTCGGCCAGGGACTGGTTGAGCCACTGACCGAACGAGGCCTCTCCGGCTTTGGGGGCAGCCGCCGCGGCGGTTGCCGTCGGGCGCGCCATGGGCATTCCAATGGGGGCAATGTTGAATTCCGTCATAATTACCGTCCGATCTCCAGGGCGTTGGCCGCCATCTCTTTGGAGGCTTGCAGCGCCGTTACATTGGCTTCATAACTGCGGCTGGCGGAGATCATATTGACCATCTCCTCCACCAC